>NZ_JBGOOI010000014.1:0-90005 GCF_041439605.1 Vibrio sp. 1F169
TACTTTTTTGATTGTTCGAGCGTTTTTTGTTCAAAACACCCCATTTTCACTAGTATTCCCCTTAATTAAGGGCTTAAGGTACCTATATAAAGGAGGATTTATGAGTTCAATACGCAGTTATAAAGGAGTATCCCCTCAGATTGGACAAGGTGTCTATATAGATACAAGCTCTGTACTGGTTGGTGATATAAAAATCGGTGACGACTCTAGTGTGTGGCCTTTGGTTGCAGCTCGAGGGGATGTAAACCACATTCATATTGGAGATAGAACGAATATCCAAGACGGTAGCGTTTTGCACGTCACCCATAAGAATGCAGAAAACCCAGAGGGTTATCCTCTACTAATAGGTAATGATGTCACTGTCGGGCATAAAGTAATGCTGCATGGCTGCACCATTGAAGATCGTGTACTTGTTGGTATGGGAGCTATCGTGCTCGATGGCGTGGTTATTAAAGAAGATGTGATGATTGGTGCTGGTAGCTTGGTTCCGCCTAATAAGGTACTTGAAAGCGGTTATCTATATGTCGGAAGTCCAGTAAAACAAGCACGCCCATTAAATGATAAAGAGCGTGCCTTTTTACAGAAGTCAGCTGACAACTATGTTCAGAATAAAAACGACTATCTAGACTCTGTGTTACCAGTCTAAAACGCTTTGATCTGAATCCGATGAGAGGAGTCATACTCCTCTTCTTCTATTAACTCTTCCGCTAGCTCTTCAATATCGAAACGTAACTCTGAAAAGATAACTAAAGCTTGATCGCCTTCTTCTATATCTTTACCTGCCAATCGAGACAGCTCTTCAATAGACATAACACACTCAATCAGTGCGCCAGACTGCTGTGCTGGAAAGATGATTGATTGATTTTCTTCATCCCAATCTTGGATATCAGGAAATAGAATTGATTGATTCATTTTTTATAAATACCTCATTACATCTCTAGGTTTTTACGTAGTTCTCTTAAAATCTGTTTTGTTCCCGGACGAAGGCCACGCCAAAGCATAAAGCTCTCTGCTGCCTGCCCCACTAACATACCCAAGCCATCATAAGCAGCATGAACACCATTATCTAATGCCCAATGATTGAATACCGTGGTGCCCGATCCGTAAACCATGTCATAAACGGCGCTATTCGAATTGAAGATAATCTCAGAAACTTCAGGAAGTTGACCACTTAGACCAGACGAGGTCGAGTTAATGATGACATCAAACCCTTCATTAACATCACTTAACCCCATTCCTTTGATGTTTCCATGTGAAGAAAACATCTCAGCCAGAAGTTCAGCCTTTGAACGGGTTCGATTAGCGACTACCAACTGTTGTGGCTTTTGGTCGAGTAGAGGTTGAATCACTCCTCGAGCAGCACCACCAGCACCAAGTAGAAGAACGCGAGCTCCTTTTAACGCAACTTGATGTTGAAGAAGGTCTTGAACTAAGCCTTCACCATCGGTGTTATCACCAATGATCTCTCCATCATCGAGCTTCTTAAGTGTGTTTACGGCACCTGCTAGTTCAGCTCTTTCAGTCAGGCGATTAGCGAACTGATACGCATCTTCTTTAAAAGGTGCTGTGACATTACACCCTCTACCACCCTCACTAAAAAAAGCTTGAGCAGCAATGATGAATTCACCTTGTTCTGGCTGGAGTGCTGTATAGGTAAGTTGTTGGCTGGTTTGGCGAGCAAATAATGTGTGAATGAATGGCGATTTGCTTTGCCCAATAGGGTTACCGAAAACGGCATAACGATCTACTTGCTGTGTCATATCCTTACCTAACAGAAATAAAAAGGGTCATCTATATAGATGACCCTATCACTATCCCTATAAGGAAGGAAGAACTACCAAACTCGAGGTTTGAGGTAGTCACTATAAAGAAGAGCTTCTGGTGAACCCGCTTGTGGTTCGTAGCGGTATTCCCAACGAGCCAACGGCGGCATAGACATCAATATAGACTCTGTGCGACCACCACTTTGCAGACCAAATAAGGTGCCACGGTCATAAACTAGGTTAAATTCAACATAGCGACCACGACGATAAAGTTGGAAGTCACGCTCGCGCTCACCGTAAGACGTCTCTTTTCGTCGTTCTACAATTGGTAGATAGGCGGCTGCAAAGCCTTCACCGACAGCCTGCATATAAGCAAAGCTCTTATCGAAACCCCACTCATTCAGATCATCAAAGAACAGACCACCAACACCGCGTGTTTCGTCTCGGTGAGGCAGATAGAAGTATTTATCACACCACTCTTTATGTTCTTGGTAAACGTCCTCACCAAATGGTGCGCACAGATCTTTAGCGGTTTGATGCCAAGACTGGCAATCTTCATCAAAAGGATAGAATGGTGTTAAATCAAAACCACCACCAAACCACCAAATTGGGTCTTCACCTTCTTTTTCCGCAATAAAGAATCGAACGTTCGCGTGTGAGGTTGGGATGTATGGGTTTTTAGGATGGATAACTAACGACACCCCCATAGCTTCAAACTTACGTCCGGCTAATTCAGGGCGGTGAGCGGTTGCTGAAGCTGGCATTGCCTTACCTGCAACGTGAGAAAAGTTAACACCACCTTGCTCAAAGACCGCACCGTTGGTCATCACGCGAGTTCGACCACCGCCACCAAGGCGTTCGCCAGGTTCACGCTCCCATGCATCTTCTTCAAACAGTGCTGTGCCATCAGCTTGCTCAAGCTGTTGGCAAATCGAATCTTGTAGGCTCAGTAAAAACTGTTTTACTGCTTCTTTATCAATTGCTGACATCTTTCTTCCTTTGCAGGGTTTAACCCTGTCTTAATATTTTCGAGGTTTTTGCATCTCTAATTTCGCTTGGCTTCTCACGACCACCCGTTTGACCTTCGAGAATAGCCACCAAATGTTGACCCAGTTGCTGTTGAACTTCTTCAGTCGTCATACAAGGTGGTTCACCTGTCAGGTTAGCACTGGTCGAGGTTAACGGCTTACCGAATTCATTACACATTCTTTGAACCAAAGGGTGATCAGTCACGCGTACCGCGATCGAATCAAATTGACCGCTTACCCAGTCAGTAACTTTACTGCTGGTTGGCATAATCCAAGTGACCGGACCTGGCCATGTCGCTTTAACCGTCGCTAATTGGTCATCGGTTAGTTGGCTTTCGTCAATATAAGGCAACAACTGCTCGTAACTTGCAGCAATTAGGATCAACCCTTTTTCCATCGGTCGTTGTTTTAAGTCGAGCAGTTTCTTAATGGCTTGTGGATTATCGGGATCACAACCGACCCCAAAAACGCCTTCTGTCGGGTAAGCAATGACTTCACCTTGTTGTAATGCCTGCAAAGTATGTTGAAAGTTATCCAAGGGTTGCCTCATTAATTCTGTTATCGAACTCGCTAAGTGTACAAATTATCATTCACTGTGACTAAAGCTATTTGTTTATAAAATGTATCAATTAACAACTTAGACTGACGCAAACGTTTTCCTTAAGCAATTTTACCCGTATAATGCGCGCAAAATATCTAATCACTAATTAAATCGTACCTGAAGGAGTTTGAGATGACTGTCGGTATTATCATGGGTTCTAAATCTGATTGGCCAACAATGAAGCTAGCTGCAGAAATGTTGGATCAGTTTGGCGTGGCGTACGAAACAAAAGTGGTTTCTGCTCACCGCACACCTCAGTTGCTTGCTGACTACGCAACCAGTGCGAAAGAGCGCGGTATTAAAGTGATTATTGCTGGTGCTGGCGGTGCTGCGCATCTTCCGGGCATGGCTGCAGCTTTCACAAGCGTACCTGTTTTAGGTGTTCCTGTTCAGTCTAAAGCACTGAAAGGCATGGACTCACTGCTTTCTATCGTACAAATGCCAAAAGGTATCGCGGTAGGTACTCTGGCTATCGGTGAAGCTGGCGCAGCCAATGCAGGCATCCTAGCCGCTCAAATCATTGGTACACACAATGAAGAAGTGATGGCGAAAGTAGAAGCGTTCCGCTCTGAGCAAACAGAAACGGTTCTTGCTAATCCAAACCCTGCAGAGGACTAATTCCCATGCATGTTCTTGTGTTAGGCGCGGGCCAACTTGCTCGCATGATGTCCCTAGCTGGGGCACCGCTGAATATTGAAATTTCTGCTTTTGATGTTGGCAGCAAAAATATTGTTCACCCATTAACGCAAGCGATTCTAGGCAACGGCTTAGACAATGCGATTGAGCGTGCGGACGTCATTACTGCAGAGTTCGAACATATTCCTCACGACGTGCTTGAGGTATGTGAACGCAGCGGTAAGTTCTTACCGACAACAGAAGCAATCAAAGCTGGCGGTGACCGTCGCCTTGAAAAAATCCTGTTAGACGAAGCAAGCGTGAAAAATGCTAAGTACTACGTGATTAACTCTCGCGAAGACTTTGACGCTGCGATCGCTCACGTTGGCTTACCAATGGTATTGAAGAGCACACTTGGCGGCTACGATGGCAAAGGTCAATGGCGCTTAAAGACATTAGATAACGTTGACGCGACTTGGACAGAAATGGCTGAGTGCATCGCAGCAACAGACAACCAAGCCATTGTTGCTGAAGAGTTTGTCCCGTTTGACCGCGAAGTATCACTGGTGGGTGCTCGTGGCGCCAATGGTGAGATTCAAGTGTACCCACTGGCTGAAAATGTTCACACCGATGGCGTGTTGAGCTTATCGACAGCGATTGATGACATTGAACTGCAAGAGCAAGCGAAAACCATGTTCACTGCCATTGCTGAACGCTTAGATTACGTTGGTGTGCTCGCGCTAGAGTTCTTTGATGTTCAAGGTTCACTGCTGGTTAACGAGATTGCACCACGTGTTCATAACTCTGGCCACTGGACGCAGCAAGGCGCTGAAACTTGTCAGTTTGAGAACCACCTACGTGCCGTATGTGGGATGCCACTAGGCAGCACCAAACTGATTCGCCCAACCGCAATGATCAACATCCTTGGCGAAGATACCCTACCTGAAGCAATTCTTGCTCAAGGTGGCTGTCATGTTCATTGGTATGGTAAAGAGAAGCGTGCAGGTCGTAAGATGGGCCACATTAACGTGAGCGCTGACTACAACGCAGAGCTGCAAAGAGCGTTATGCTCACTGGCAGACATTCTCGATAAGCAAGCCTACCCTGCTGTGCATGAATTTGCTGAGCAGATGAAGTAAGTCTACATTGCTTGATGAATATAGAACGTTTATTGGATATAGAAACGGCGCTCAGTGAGCGCCGTTTTTTTGTCTATAACATCAGGTTATTGAGATTGAATGTGGTGACACTTGCGATCAGCACATTCTTTCTTGATTCCATTGGCTGTTTTCTTCTCAAGTAACAACGGGAACTGACACTGTTCACAACGACCGATAATAGGTGGTTGGTTTACTGCGAACTTACACTTTGGGTAGTTATCACAAGCATAGAAGGTTTTGCCATAGCGAGATTTACGCTCAACCAAATGGCCTCTGCCACACTCAGGGCAAGCAACAAGTGGCTGCTCTTCAAGTTGTTCTTTTGGTTGGTCCAAAGATTCGATGTGATTACACGTTGGGTAACTGCTACAGCCAATGAACATCCCAAAGCGGCCTTGCCTTAATACCAATTCGTTTTGGCATTTAGGGCACGGTACACCCAACTCTTTCACCACGTGGCCATCATTTTGATGCAACGGCTTGATGTAATCACAGCTCGGATACTGCTTACAGCCTAAAAATGGGCCGTGCTTACCATGGCGAAGCTGAAGCTCTCCACCACACTGTGGACATGGTTCATGCTCTAATGCATGTTCATGTGCTGAAAAAAGCTGATTATCAATCTTACTACTCATGACAAGCCTGTATTAATGCAAGATACCTTGCTCTTTGGTGTACAACAGCTCTTCCATTTGCGTGTAAGCACTTTCATTACCCGGTACATTAAATAGCACCATTAAGATAATCCATTTCAGATCATCCAATTCAAATTCGTTGGTCTCAAGCCCCATCACACGATCAATCACCATTTCACGAATCTCTGTCGTAAGCACGTTGATCTGCTCAAGGAACAATAAGAAGCCTCGACACTCCATATTAATACGTGAAATCTCTCGACTGGTATAAATACGCATCGAGGTATTGGAACACACACTAATCGCCGCTTGGTTCTCGGTATCTTGCAATGCAGCAAGATCTTCTAACCAATGGAGGGCCTTATAAATATCATCTTGGTGAAACCCTGCTCGAAGAAGCTCATCTTCCAGCTCATCTTGATCCACCTGCAATTCAGAATCGCTATGGATGTAGGTTTCAAACAAGTACATCAGTATGTCCATCATCATAGCTTAGCCTCTCCCCTTTCGAATATAGCCACCGGAAACTGCAACAACATGCCCTGAGAGCTCAAGCTCTAAAAGCTGCATCATGACCTCATGCACAGGTATATGGGTTCTCTGTGCCAAAATATCAACGGGTGTCGCCTCTAATCCTACGTTAGCTAACAGCTGTGGAAATGGCAATTGTTCATTTTCACTCTCATTCGGCGTAGGCTCGAACAAACTGGGCTGCTGATCTATAGACCAGTCTAACAGACTCTTTATTTCGATCAGAACATCTTGAGCATTTTGCACCAAACATGCACCGGCTTTAATTAAGCTATTGCCGCCACGGCTGGTAGGGCTATGAATTGAACCGGGCAGCGCAAACACTTCTCGGCCTTGCTCCATGGCATAGCGAGCTGTAATCAAAGAGCCGCTCTTCTCAGCCGCTTCAACTACCAAGGTTCCGAGCGATAATCCACTTATAATACGGTTACGGCGAGGGAAATGTTCAGGTCGTGGTTTGGCACTTGGGCGAAACTCTGAAACCAATGCACCATTTTCACAGATCCTATCGGCTAAGTTTCTGTGCCGCGCTGGGTAAATGGAATCCAAACCTGAACCTAAAACCGCGAAAGTCTCTCCTCCTTTATCTAGAGCACCATCATGAGCATAACCATCAATACCCAACGCTAAGCCACTAGTGACAATCAAACCATTTTGGACGAACTCTTTGGCGAAGGACTTCGCTGTCTGCAGCCCTTCGATACTGGCATTACGGCTACCAACCATCGCGATCTGAGGCTCGATCAGTTTTTCAACGTGACCTTTAACGAAAAGTACGCTTGGCGCAGAGGCGATCTCGTTCAGTAGTTTGGGATAATGTGAGCAATTAGGGGTAATGATGTGATGGTTAGTTTGTTTTGCTTGCCATGCTAAGCAAGCCTCCATTTCTCTTGGGGCTTGCTCTCTTAAATAGGAGATTTGCTTAGCTGACAAGCCAATCGCTTGCAGTTGCTGGCTTGAGTAGCCAACAATATTAAAAGGAGAATCAATGCTCAGCAGTCGAGAAAGTCGCTTGCCACCCAATTGCGGTACAAAACTTAGAGTTAGCCAAGCGCTCAGTTGTTGCTCATTCACTCGGTGCCCTTAAGCTCTTCCGTCAAAGCAAGGTCCAAAGGCGATACCGCCAGAATGTCATTGCTAACAGGCTTAGAGCTCTGAGTGATCAAAGCCAAGCTAAAATACTCATAAGGACGAATGACCATCAAACTACCAAGTGAGGTACTTGGCAATTGCACCTTATCGCTCGCCGCCGACTCTTTATAGCTGTATTCGCCTTGCTTACCAAACACCACCGCACCGCTTTCGCAGAGCGTAAACATAGAGCCTTGGCGAAGATTGTCTTGCGAGCCTTTGTTAATAACCACGACCTGATTCTTTGCACTGTATTGGCTGCCATCTAACGAACCCAAGATATTAGCAAACTGACCCGCAGCACTAGGCGCAGGATAAAACGTGGTTGAGAGCTTCACCTGATCAACGCCAAGTTCTGGTAACACGAGGTCGTTGAGCAGTACCTCTTGCAGCTGAGTCTCTATTTGCAAACTACTGAACTCAGCATCCACCTCTTTTAAGCGCGCCGTGGCGACCAAACGCAAAGAAGTCATACTAGCTTGAGGTTGCTGTCGTTGGTAAGTTTCGACAGAACGGTAAATACCCCATTTTTGATGTTGCTGGTTACCCGAGATAAATAGTCGGTCTTCACCCGATAAGAAACGTTTGCCATCACTTGTCCCCAACACTCGTTGAGCAGATTGGATATCTTGTTGCTCAACCAAACGATCAGATTGTAGATACGGTAGAACAAGCGCCTCATTCACGGTAGGTACTGCTTTCTTCTCTGATACACGAATCTTAGGGCTTAGCTTGATGACGGGTTTGAGGCTCAATACAGGCTCACCATTAACCCAAACCAGAGACAATTTATCTCCGGGGTAAATAAGGTGAGGGTCTTCTATCTCAGGATTGACCTGCCACAACCTCGGCCACAGCCATGGACTATCAAGATACATCGCGGAGATATCCCACAAAGTATCGCCCTTCACCACCACATACGCCTCGGGTGCGCCTTGTTTAATGGTTAAAGGTTGCTCACTATTTTCAGCCATAACGGCGAACGAAAGCGAGGCACAAATAAGAGATAAAGCGGGGGAAAAATGACGCATGACCTAGGTTCCTTGGTCTGAATATATGACATCTGATTAGAGAATTACCTTCAGGATGCTGTCATTTGACCTCTAAAATGTCTAGAATTGAGCCAACAAGGTTTAAGCTGTTTCGGCACAGTTCAATATTTCGAGTGTATATGTCTGTATTACAAGTATTAACATTACCAGATGATCGTCTACGTACCGTGGCGAAACCGGTAAAAGAAGTTACCCCAGAGATTCAAAAGTTCGTTGATGACATGATTGAAACCATGTACGACGAAGAAGGTATCGGCCTTGCGGCAACGCAAGTAGATTTCCACCAACGCATCGTTGTTATCGATATTTCAGAAACACGTGACGAGCCTATGGTTCTGATCAACCCTGAAATTACCGACAAACGTGGCGAAGATGGTATCGAAGAAGGCTGTCTATCTGTACCAGGCGCTCGAGCTCTAGTACCTCGCGCTGCAGAAGTAACGGTTAAAGCTTTAGACCGTGAAGGCAACGAATTCACATTCGACGCTGACGACCTTCTGGCTATCTGTGTTCAGCACGAACTTGACCACCTAGAAGGCAAGTTGTTTGTTGATTACCTATCGCCACTAAAGCGCAAACGTATTCAAGATAAGCTAGCGAAGATTAAACGTTTCAACGAGAAACAAGGTTAATAACCGCTGCTATTACTAAATTAAGAAGGAAGTCTACCTTGAGTCAATCTTTAAGAATTGTCTTCGCAGGTACTCCGGATTTCGCCGCCCGTCATTTGGCGGCGTTGTTGTCTTCGGAGCATGAAGTTATTGCTGTTTACACACAGCCAGATCGTCCAGCAGGCCGCGGTAAAAAACTGACTGCGAGCCCAGTAAAAAACATCGCACTTGAAAACAATATTCCGGTTTACCAACCAGAAAACTTCAAGTCAGATGAAGCTAAGCAAGAGCTAGCAGATTTGAATGCTGACATCATGGTTGTTGTCGCTTACGGCTTGCTTCTTCCACAAGCTGTATTAGATACGCCTCGCTTAGGTTGTATCAACGTACATGGTTCTATCTTACCGCGCTGGCGTGGTGCTGCTCCTATCCAACGCTCTATCTGGGCAGGTGATAAAGAGACAGGCGTGACGATCATGCAGATGGATATCGGCCTTGATACCGGTGATATGCTCAGCATCGCGACGCTACCAATCGAATCTACAGATACTAGTGCGTCAATGTACGAGAAGTTAGCTGGTCTTGGTCCTGATGCGCTTGTTGAGTGTTTAGCAGACATAGCTTCTGGTAAGGCTGTTGCTGAGAAGCAAGACGACGAACTTGCTAACTACGCGAAGAAGCTGAGCAAAGAAGAAGCTAAAATTGATTGGAATGACAGTGCAGAACACATCGAACGTTGTGTGCGCGCTTTCAACCCGTGGCCAATGAGTCACTTTGCGATTGTTGATAGCAGCTCTAATGATGAAAAAAGCATTAAAGTTTGGCAGACACGTGTTGATGAAGAATCGACATCTGCGCCAGCTGGCTCAATCATCAAAGCAGATAAGACTGGTATTTATGTTGCGACTGGCGACAAAGTACTAGTATTGGAACAGCTACAAGTTCCAGGCAAAAAAGCCATGTCAGTTCAAGACATCTTGAACTCACGTGCAAGCTGGTTTGAAGTTGGTACTCAACTTTCTTAACCGCTTTAAAGCTACTCAATATGTACTTAAAAACGTGTAGCTTGTAAAAACACTATTTAGAAAACCTTTACGAGGGCAGAGATGCCCTCATGTATTCAAATAAATATTCGGTACCCCTCATGAATGTTCGCGCTGCTGCTGCAAATGTCCTATTCCAAGTTGTCGATAAAGGCCACTCTCTTTCACACGCTCTCCCTGCGGCTCAAAAAACGATCCGTCCGCGAGACCATGCTCTACTGCAAGAGATTTGCTACGGCGCACTTCGTTACCTGCCTCGCTTAGAGTCAATCGCTAACGAACTGATGGAAAACTCGCTTAAAGGTAAAAAGCGCGTATTCCACCACCTGATCTTAGTAGGCATTTACCAGTTGAGCTTTATGCGCATTCCTTCGCATGCTGCCGTTGCTGAAACAGTTGAAGCAACCAAAACACTGCGCGGCCCAAGCCTGAGTGGTTTGATCAACGCAGTGCTTCGCAGCTACCTGCGCGATCAAGAAGAGCTAGATGAGAAAGCCGTTAGCCACAATGCGGGCAAATACAGCCATCCAAGCTGGATCCTAAAAATGCTTCAAGAAAGCTACCCAGATCAGTGGGAGCAATTAGTTGAAGCAAACAACAGCAAGGCACCAATGTGGCTGCGTGTAAACCGCCAACACCACACTCGTGACGAGTATGTTGAACTGCTTAAAAACGAAAACATTGAATACACGCTGCACCCTGAAGCGGCTGATGCCATAAAATTAGCGTCACCTTGTGATGTTACTTTGCTTCCTGGTTTCGACCGAGGCTGGGTATCAGTACAAGACGCTGCAGCTCAGCTTTCTGTTGATTACCTAACACCAAAAGATGGTGAACTAATCCTAGACTGCTGCGCAGCACCTGGCGGTAAAACTGCACACATTCTTGAACATACTCAAGACACTGAAGTGGTTGCAATCGACAGTGATATTAAACGCCTAGACCGCGTTTACGATAACCTTGAACGCCTACAACTGCGTGCCGACGTGATCTGTGGTGATGCTCGCTACCCTGAAGAGTGGTGGACAGGCAGTCAGTTTGACCGCATCCTACTTGATGCTCCGTGTTCAGCGACGGGTGTAATCCGCCGTCACCCTGACATTAAGTGGCTACGCCGTGCATCTGATATTGATGCACTAGCAGAGCTGCAAAGTGAGATTTTGGATGCAATGTGGCGCCAGCTAAAAGAAGGCGGCACCATGGTTTATGCGACATGTTCTATCACGCCGCAAGAAAACGTGCTGCAAGTGAAAGCATTCTTAGAGCGCACCGAGAACGCAACGCTAGTTGGGTCTGATATCGAAAAACCGGGTCGTCAAATACTACCTGGTGAAGAAGATATGGATGGCTTCTACTACGCAGTTCTAGTAAAACAGGCATAACAACTAACAGCGGCTAAGAATTTATTTCTTAGCCGCTGTTTCTTTCTAGTGCATTATCAAAGCGAAAAGAGATCACTAGAATTACAACGGCAAAAAATAAGAGAAAGGCTATGAAGATCATTATTCTAGGTGCTGGACAAGTTGGCGGTACCCTTGCTGAAAACCTAGTGGGTGAAAACAATGACATCACGATTGTCGACCGTAATGCCGACCGACTTCGTGAACTTCAGGACAAATACGACCTTAGAGTTGTAAACGGTTATGCCAGCCACCCGAACACACTACGTGAAGCGGGCGCGCAAGATGCCGACATGTTGGTTGCCGTAACCAACATGGATGAAACCAACATGGCCGCATGTCAGGTTGCCTTTTCTCTGTTTAACACACCAAACCGTATTGCCCGTATCCGCTCTCCACAGTATTTAGAAGAGAAAGAAGCACTCTTCAAATCAGGGGCGATTCCGGTCGATCATTTGATTGCCCCAGAAGAACTCGTCACCAGCTACATCGAGCGCCTGATTCAATATCCAGGTGCATTGCAGGTTGTGAGCTTTGCTGAACAGAAGGTTAGCCTAGTAGCAGTAAAAGCTTACTACGGTGGACCATTGGTTGGTAACGCACTGTCTGCTTTGCGTGAACACATGCCGCACATTGATACTCGTGTAGCCGCTATCTTCCGTCAAGGTCGCCCTATTCGCCCACAAGGCACTACCATCATTGAAGCCGATGATGAGGTTTTCTTCGTCGCAGCAAGTAACCATATCCGCTCTGTAATGAGTGAGCTTCAACGCCTAGAGAAGCCGTACCGCCGCATCATGATTGTTGGTGGCGGTAACATTGGTGCAAGCTTAGCTAAACGCCTTGAGCAGAGCTACAGCATCAAGCTTATCGAACGCAGCTACACTCGCGCCGAGAAGTTATCTGAAGAATTAGAAAACACCATCGTATTCTGTGGTGATGCAGCCGACCAAGAACTGCTAACCGAAGAGAACATCGATCAGGTGGACGTGTTCATTGCCCTAACCAATGAAGATGAAACCAACATCATGTCAGCGATGCTGGCGAAGCGAATGGGTGCCAAGAAAGTAATGGTGCTGATTCAGCGTGGCGCTTATGTCGACCTTGTTCAGGGTGGTGTGATTGATATTGCTATCTCGCCACAGCAAGCGACCATTTCTGCGCTGCTTACCCACGTTCGTCGTGCTGATATTGTAAATGTATCATCTCTACGCCGTGGTGCTGCTGAGGCTATCGAAGCGATTGCTCACGGTGACGAAACCACCTCTAAGGTTGTTGGTCGAGCGATTGGCGACATCAAACTACCACCGGGTACCACTATTGGTGCGATTGTTCGCGGAGAAGAAGTACTTATCGCGCACGATAGAACCGTAATCGAACAAGATGACCACGTAGTGATGTTCCTAGTGGACAAGAAATACGTACCTGATGTTGAGTCTCTATTCCAACCGAGCCCGTTCTTCTTATAGCCTTGTTCTCGTAAGCATCGTTCTCGCAACTTTCTTTTTGTGGGAACGACGCTCCGACACAAAGCTGTAATCAATTAAAGCTATGGTCTATTAAGCTATGGTCAACTTTCGTCCGATATTATTAGTAATAGGGTTAGTGTTATCAAAACTCGCCCTTTTCATGTACATCCCCACATTGGTTGCCTTCTTTACTGGCACCGGTGGTTTTCTCGAGTTTGGTCAATCGGTCGTGATCACGCACATTGTGGCGTTCATCTGCTTGAGTTTAGGCCGCTCCGCTAAGTTTCGATTGGGGGTGCGGGATATGTTCCTGATCACCTCTCTGGTCTGGACTATTGCCAGTGCCTTTGCTGCATTGCCGTTTGTCTTCATCAACCACATCAGCTTCACTGACGCCTATTTTGAAACCATGTCTGGTATCACCACAACAGGCTCAACCGTATTAAGCGGCTTAGACAGCATGGCACCAAGCATCCTATTGTGGCGTTCAATACTGCAATGGTTAGGTGGCATCGGCTTCATCGTTATGGCGGTAGCAGTTCTACCAATGCTCAACGTTGGTGGTATGCGCCTGTTCCAAACCGAATCATCCGATTGGTCAGATAAAAGTAGCCCACGAGCGAAAACAGTCGCGAAAAACATCGTGGCGGTTTATTTGGTTCTGACTGGCTTATGCATCATTAGCTATCTGTTTGCAGGCATGGGCATCTTCGATGCGATCAATCATGCCTTCACAACACTGTCGACGGGTGGTTACTCAACATCAGATGGCTCAATGAACCACTTCTCTAATAGTGCTCACTGGGTAGGAACACTGTTCATGTTCCTTGGCGGCCTGCCGTTCTTACTGTTTGTTAGCGCACTGCGAGGCAGAAAACTCTCAATACTCTACAAAGATGCGCAAGTCAGAGGCTTCACTTACCTATTCTTAGTCACCAGTGCCGTGATCTCCACATGGTTGGTCATGAGAGATGGCTACACAGTCATGGATGCGATGCGAGTTTCGATGTTCAACATCGTATCAGTCGTCACCACAACCGGTTTTGGCTTAGAAGACTTCACCGCGTGGGGTGCACTACCAACTACCTTGTTTGCATTCCTAATGATGGCGGGTGCTTGCTCGGGTTCAACCTCTGGCGGTATCAAAATCTTCCGCTTCCAGATCGCGATGACCATGCTCCACAAACAAATGATGAAGCTAATTCACCCATCGGGCGTGTTTGTTCAACGCTACAATCAGCGACCTGTGAATGACGACATTGTGCGTTCACTCGTCGCATTTGGTTTGATGTTCTTTATTACGATTATCTTAATTGCTGGTGGTTTGAGTGCGATGGGGTTAGACCCAATAACAAGCATCTCAGGCGCTATCACAGCCGTTGCCAACGTGGGCCCAGGCATGGGCAGCGTGATCGGTCCAACCGGGAACTTTGCTCCACTGCCAGACGCCGCTAAATGGTTGCTAAGTTTAGGCATGCTAATGGGACGACTCGAGATACTGACGCTCATTGTTCTATTTTTCCCAGCCTTTTGGCGACGCTAATTCCGCGAATATTTAAGGAAACACAGATGAAATCATACGTACTTCTCGCTAGCGCATTGCTCGCAAACTCAGTATTCGTAAGTTCTGCCTTTGCTGATCAAATGGTCACATTGTCTGATGGTAAGCAAGTGTTACTAAAAGACGATTTTACTTGGCAGTATGTGAGTAACGCATCATCGAATGCAGAGTCAGCATTGACGAGTATTCCTGTAGCCAAAAACACACGCGGTACCACAATCAAGATTGGAGACACCAAGCCAAGCTTGCAGCTTTCCAAATCAGGTGTGGACGTTTTGATTGGGGCAGGACTCTACGAGAATGAACAGCTAATCTTACCTATTTCAGTCACTAACCAAAGCACAGAAGCCGTCGTGCTAGTTACGCTAAATATCACTGTCTACTCACCAACGGGTGAGCTGCTGCATCAAGGCAGTATCAACACTTGGCAATCCATTAAGCGCCTTGCTGATACCTACCTTCGACCACAAACTTCGGCAGAAGGTAAATACTTAGCGATCGATGTTGATAAGTATCCTGAATATAAAATAGACGTGGAGATCACTGACGTTTCTACCCGTTAGGGGCATACCGGTTCAATCAAAACTAAACCGGTGTCACAAACAGATAGATAGCGAAGAAATGGCAAGCGCAGCCCGCCAATACAAACAAGTGCCAGATGGCATGGTTATAAGGGATGCGTTTTGCCACATAGAAAATCACACCCAGCGAGTAAATCACTCCGCCAACTGCCAGTAACACCAAACCACCTATATCGATATTCATCGCTAATTGATAAACAACTATCAAAGATAGCCAACCCATCGCTAGGTAAATGAACAGCGATAAACGCTTGAATCGATAAACGAAGGCTATCTTCATGATGATGCCCACTAGCGCAATCCCCCAGATCACCGCCATCAAGCCCATCGCTAATGGAGTTCTTAAGCCCACTAAGAGAAACGGCGTGTAACTGCCCGCAATCAACAAATAAATCGCACAGTGGTCAAGGGTTTTGAGTAAGCGCTTGGTTTTCTCAGTGGTGATAGAGTGGTACAACGTGGAGGCGAGAAAGAGCAGAATAATACTGCTGCCATACACAGCCATACTAGCAACAGTTAGCATGTCGGCTTGGTAATCAAACGCACGAATAAGCAGCAAGATCAGACCAACCACGCCGAGCACAACGCCCAAGCCATGGGTTATTGCATTAGCGCGTTCTTCGATGTCACTGTATTCGCTGGCTGATGATGCAGACATGAATATCCTACTAGAGTAAATGTTCGATTGACCCAGTATTGCACATTAAGCTTACACGTGTAAGCTTAAATTTTTATGACACCTTTTATGACATTAATGACGCCTGAAATATGTAATGAGGCTAAAAGATCCAAAACTAAATAACCAAAGAGTTAATTAAAGGGTTATAGGAACTAAGAGGCGTTATCTAGATATTCAAGTACCATCTTGCCAGCATCTTGTGGTGAGGTATCCAGTGGCACACTCAATTGACGCTGTAGCTTACCAACGCCTAGCAAGCTAGCTAACATGCCTTTTGCACCATCGCGATTCCTATCAATCTCGAACCACAACTTCAGCTCTGTTTCATCACGATGAGCCACCACTTCCAATTCACGCCAACGGCCATGATAAGGACCCGTCGTCGGCACAAACTCAAACTCTTGTACAAACGGCAGTTCAAAGCCTTTGACCGCTTCACATTCCACTTGACGAATACGCAGGCCTTGAGCTTCAAGCTCGTTAAAAATACCATCGAGCAGTGGGTCGGGACGAACCGTTAAGGTGTCTTTATCCGATGGGTCAATCGCCATCGCAATATCCAACCCGGTTTCCAGCCATACCTTTGAATCACCAATCGTAACCGGTGTGTTCAGTGGCACATCAAACTCACATTCAAAGTCACGGGTTTCACCCGGTTGAATCACAAAGGCATACGGCAAGCTCCATTTTGCCAGCGAGTATGTCTGGTGCATTCGGCGTTTATGACCGCCCTCTTGCCCTTGCGAGTTCGCGGTAACTTCTTTGACGTAGCGACAGCATAAGTTGAGATCAATGTTATCGATCTCCTGCGGCTGAGCACCTCCGTAGACATGTACAATAATGCTCGCCTTCTTACCTGGATAAAGCACTTCCTGTTGCAATACAGAATCCACCTTGGCAGATCCAATTCCAAAACTTGCTAACGTTTTCTTTAAGAACGACATATGCACCTCCTTTAAAACATCATCTTAAGCCTGAAAGAGGTTCAAACTCAAATATACTGCTCACACTATTTTAGCTCTAATATCGTTTAATTATCACTCAGGCGTCGATCGATAACTTAGATAGTGATAATCTAACCCTTGATATGCATATCATTATCCTGATTTATTTTTCGGATTGGCGAAAGCCAGACGAGTGACGCTTCAAGCAATTGAGGCGGAGCTCATGATAAATCAGGCCATTAGATTGGCAATGGATATGCCTGACCGTTAGGTAAATTAATGCGCCCAACAGCTGTCAGGTTCTCGCACACCAACCGTAGTGCGATGCGTCGTCGTAGTGGCTTTGTTGCTGCTCCAACGGCTAAGAAATTGGCTCCTACAATGACTCTCGTTGAGAAGGCTGCTTTATTAGCACCGACTGCAACAAAAGTAATTAAAGCCGCTTAACAAAAAGCGCAGTTTATACTGCGCTTTTTTCTTGCCCGCTCCCATCTTGAAATGTGTTTACACATTGGTATTCCCTACCCGATTTGATACCTTAGCCACAAATCATTATAAAATTTGTGGAGAAATAAAGTATGAAGTGCCACCGCATTGAAGAACTGCTTGAACTGATGGAGCCTGAGTGGCAGAAAGATCAAGAGCTTAACCTATTAGAGTTCATCATTAAGCTATCAAAAGAAGCGGGCTACCAAGGTAAGCTTGAAGAGCTAACTGACGATGTTCTTATCTACCATCTAAAAATGCGTAATAGCGAAAAAGATGAAATGATCCCAGGCCTTAAAAAAGACCAAGAAGATGATTTCAAAACCGCAATTCTAAAAGCGCGTGGCCTTCTTTAGTCGCCTATTTATTTAGGGCTCAATTGCCGTATAGATAAAACACTCAATGTTTAAAAGCGACCACTCGGTCGCTTTTTTGTTTCTGTTCGCTATTTTTTCGTCACAACTGTTATGACTTTTGTTGTTAAAGGTTGATAGCGTTAAAGAAATGAGAACAAGATTGTCGCTATAATCGCCATCCATAAGAATCTTCTAAAATAATAAGAGTGAGTGCGATACCAACAAATGCACCAAGCTCAATTTCTACAGGTTCTCTAAACCATACTTTCAAGTAATGTCGTCATGCTCGAGTTAACCGGGCAAACAAGCCACAAAAAGGATAGTCCATGAGTCAGGATAAAATCGATATCAAAGATGTGACTCCTAAAACCTTTAACCCAAAAACACATAAAGGTAATGGAGATCGATTTAACCCAAGTAACCGAATCTATGTTCGAGAAAGCAAAGGTAAATTCCAACAACTTCGTCGTTACGGAGGTTGGTTCTTACTTTTACTTTTTGCGCTTATCCCATGGATCCCATTTGGTGAACGACAAGCGATCTTGCTCGATATAGGTAGCCAGCAGTTCAACTTCTTTGGCACCACGCTATACCCACAAGATCTAACGCTACTCGCTATCCTCTTCATGATTGCGGCGTTTGGCTTGTTCTTCATAACCACCTTCTTAGGGCGAGTCTGGTGTGGCTACCTGTGTCCACAAACCGTCTGGACCTTCATGTACATCTGGTTCGAAGAGAAACTGGAGGGTGCTGCCAATAAGCGAAGAAAACAAGACTCGGGCAAACTGACGAGCAATTTAATTCTCAGAAAAACCATCAAACACATCGCATGGTGGGCGATTGCGATTGCGACGGGCTTAACCTTTGTCGGTTATTTCATCCCAATCAAAGAGCTGGTGGTTGGCTTCTTTACCTTTAACTCGACTTTTTGGCCTGTGTTTTGGGTATTGTTCTTTGCTGGGTGTACTTATGCGAATGCCGGATGGATGCGTTCTATTGTTTGTCTGCACATGTGTCCTTACGCGCGTTTCCAATCGGCAATGTTCGATAAAGATACCTTCATCGTGGGTTACGACACTGAACGAGGTGAAAGCCGCGGCCCTCGCTCTCGTAAAGCCGATCCAAAAGAACTTGGTCTAGGCGACTGTATTGACTGTAATTTATGCGTTCAAGTGTGCCCGACGGGTATCGATATTCGTGACGGTCTGCAATACGAGTGTATTAACTGTGGCGCGTGTATTGATGCTTGTGACAACACCATGGAACGTATGGGTTATGAGAAAGGTCTGATCAACTACACCACCGAACATAGGCTTGAGGGGCACTCAACCAAGGTGATGCGTCCTAAGCTCTTGGGCTATGGCGTAATACTGATCGTTATGTTGGGGCTGTTTTTCGCACAAATCGCGAGTGTTGATCCTGCAGGCTTAAGCGTTCTGCGCGATAGAAACCAACTATTTAGAATCAATAGCCAAGGGCTTGTCGAAAATACTTACAACTTGAAAGTCATCAACAAGACTCAGCAAGAGCAAGAGTACAAACTTGATGTCAGCGGGCTACCGGATTCTATCTGGTACGGTAAACAAAAGATTACCGTAGACCCAGGTGAGGTTTTAAACCTTCCTATCAGTTTGGGCGTCGATCCAGAAAAACTGAGCTCACCAGTTTCGACAATTCAGTTTATACTCTCGGATAATGAAGAGTTTACGATGAAAGTCGAAAGCCGCTTTATCAAAAAGCTCTGATACCAGTCACCTTAGTGCTAGGTATAACAACCCAATAAATGGAAAAAGGCTCAGTAATGAGCCTTTTTTATTCTATGACGATGCAAGCCTTTAACTTTGATAACCTGACTCCTGACTTCATGTGGTACGCACTGGAGAGTATTGGAGTCCGTGCTGAATCCGGGCTTCTCGCTCTCAACAGTTACGAAAATCGAGTGTATCAATTCACCGATGAAGACCGTAAACGCTACGTCGTTAAGTTTTATCGTCCGCAGCGCTGGAACAAAGCACAGATCCAAGAAGAACACGACTTCGCGTTAGAGCTAATCGAACAAGAGATGCCAGTCGCTCCACCCATACGAGTCAACGGCGCAACCTTGCATGAATATCAAGGCTACCTATTTGCCTTATTTGAAAGTGTTGGTGGCAGACAGTACGAAGTCGACAATCTAGACCAATTGGAAGGCGTTGGGCGTTTCCTTGGTCGTATTCATAAAGCCAGCGCGGGGAGAACATTCCAACATCGCCCAACCATCAGCTTAGATGAATACCTTTATCAACCACGTAAAATTCTAGAGAACTCTCAGTTTATCCCGACACACCTAGAGAACGCGTTCTTTAATGATGTCGACCTTCTGATCAAAGAGCTAGAGAGCCAGTGGCCAAGCAATATTGAAAATATCCGCCTGCATGGTGACTGCCACCCTGGCAATATCTTATGGCGTGACGGGCCAATGTTCGTCGATCTTGATGACGCACGTAACGGCCCTGCGATACAAGATTTGTGGATGCTGCTTAACGGCGAGCGTCAAGATAAGCTAATGCAACTGGATACTCTGCTAGAGAGCTATCAAGAATTTTGCGATTTTAATACCGCGCAACTGAAACTAATCGAACCACTACGCGGTCTACGTATGGTGCATTACATGGCATGGTTGGCGAAACGATGGAACGATCCTGCATTTCCTCTAGCCTTCCCATGGTTTAATGATCCAAAATATTGGGAGCAACAAGTACTTGCTTGTAAAGAGCAAATTGCTACCCTGCAAGAGCCACCACTTTCGTTAATGCCTCAGTGGTAACAGCAATCGCAACACAACTAGATAAAAATTCAAACATAATGGAGATTGGATAAATGAAAAAGCTATTCGCATTTTTCTCATTGATCATGTTGAGCCTTTCAGCTCACGCTGCGAAATTTAACGAAGGTGAACACTACAAAGTTCTCGATCTAGAAGCATCAAAAAAACCAATGGTGACAGAGTTCTTCTCTTTCTACTGCCCACACTGTAATAGCTTTGAACCAATCATCCAGCAGCTAAAACAACAGCTACCAAAAGACGCTAAGCTACAGAAGAACCATGTTTCATTCATGGGTGGCAACATGGGTCTGCCAATGAGCAAAGCTTACGCAACCATGATTGCCCTGAAAGTTGAAGACAAAATGGTGCCAGTGATGTTTAACCGCATCCACACCATGAACAAGCCACCACGCGATGAAGCAGAATTGCGTCAAATCTTCCTAGACGAAGGCGTTGATGCTAAGAAATTCGATGCGGCATACAACGGCTTTGCAGTCGACTCTATGGTTCGCCGCTTCGACAAAGCATTCAAAGACAGCGGTCTTTCTGGTGTTCCTGCGGTCGTCGTTAACAACCGCTACCTAGTAGACGCTCAAGGTATCAGCTCTCTCGATGAGTACTTCGAGCTCGTTAACTTCCTACTTAAGAAGTAACGTATTGATTAAAGGAAGCTTCGGCTTCCTTTTTTGCACTAGTTCAAAAATATTCATAGATAAACAATCATCCTGAAAACGTTGTGCTTTACTGATATTAATATCCAGTCCTAAGAACTGGTAGGCAAGGAGCCTTTGAATGAAAATAAAAATAACGCTTTTGGCACTGAGCATTGCAACCTCTCCTGCTTTTGCCAAGCTTGCAGACGAACAAGGTTTCAGTGGTGAAATTTCTATTAATACAGGGGTTACCTCTTCCACCTCAAACTTTAATACCGATGCAGATAGCACCATTTCGTCCATTAACCAGAAAGCCTCATCTGAGAGCTCATTTCTTATCGCTCCTTTGGGTAGTATTGCTTACACCTTTGGCGAAAAATTAAATCACCAGGTATACACAGGTACAACTCGTGATGACGTAGCAACAGGTACTGTGGTGCTTGAATTGGGTTATAAATACCAACTAGAGTCAGGCATGACCATCGACGCTTCACTTCTGCCGACTGTCATGTCTGGTGAGACTTGGGCCGATCCGTACAACACCACTTCAGGTCGCACCAAAACGGATGAAACAGGCAATGCCTTTCGTTTGAAACTAAGTAGCATTGCGGGCTCAGCTTTCTCGTTAGACATGGCCTACGCCACCAAAGATGTAGAAGATGATCGAGTTAGAGAAGAACTTCAGCGTGATGCCAATACTTTCTATCTGAAAGGTCAGTACCGTCAACCAATCAATCGCACCATGATGTTAGTACCATCATTGATTTACCAATCAAGTTCTGCCGATGGCAAAGCTGCCTCTTATGAACAGTTTGGCGGTGAAGTGAGTTTGTTTGGCGGTATGGGTCGTCACCAATACGCACTAACAGCGGGCTATAACCAACGCTCTTACGATGCAAGCAACCCTATCTACAGCAAGAAGCGCAGCGACGACAACATCAACCTATTTGCCGCGTATGAATATGATCAATTCATGGACTGGGAAAACTGGTCGTTTGTTTCACTTGCGGGCTACGGCACCAGCGACTCGAACATTACCTTCTACGATGAATCACAATACATCGTCTCAGTCGGCCTGAACTACAAGTTCTAGTTAGGCATCACTGATCGCTAATAACCATTAGTTCATAACAATTGGTTCATAACAACGAAAGCCTACGTAAAAAGCAGGCTTTCTTGTTTCTATACCAATCACAGTAAATAAATGACCCGTTGTTTACTAGGATTGGTATGACTACACCGCTTGAGCCGTAAGTTGCTTCAAAAATCGATCCATCGCTCGGTAACCAAGCGCTTCCGATAAATGCTTCTTTTCAATCTGTTCGTTACCGTCTAGGTCTGCAATGGTTCGCGCTACCTTAATAATGCGATGATAAGCACGAATTGATAAACCTAATCGATGCAGAGCCGTTTCCAGAAATTCTGCATCCTCACGCCTCAATGGGCAGTACTTTTCAATTTCTCGGCTACCTAACAGTGCGTTCGACTTATGGTTTCGAGATAACATCAACTGACGCGCTTGTTTAACTCGTTGCTTCACGACTTGAGTGGTTTCACCACGGTCACCTCCTTCGGCTAACATCCCTTTGGGCAATAGAGGGATCTCTAACGACATATCAAATCGATCCAATAACGGCCCTGATAGTCGATTGAGGTAACGCAGGATAATTTGCGGGTTCGCTCGAGCTTGATTGCCCTCATAATAACCTGTTGGGCTTGGGTTAAGTGCACCAACTAATTGAAAGCGAGCAGGGAAACGTGTCTTGCCTGCCACGCGTGAAATAATGATCTCACCTGACTCTAGTGGCTCTCGTAGTGAATCAAGTACCTTACGCTCAAACTCTGGCATCTCATCAAGAAACAATAAGCCATTATGTGCTAAAGAGATCTCACCGGGGCGAGGTATCGAGCCACCACCGACCAATGCTGCCATCGAACTCGAATGGTGTGGAGAACGGAAAGGTCGTTGTTTCCAGTTGTATTGATTGATTTCTTGTTGCGTTAAAGAAGCCACCGAAGCGGTTTCCATCGCCTCGTCGTCACTCATCTCAGGTAACAAATCGCGCAATCGAGACGCCAACATGGTTTTTCCAGTTCCGGGCGGGCCGAGAAAAAGAAGGTTATGGTTGCCCGCTGCGGCGATCTCCAGTGCTCGCTTACCTTGTTGCTGGCCAATAATATCTTGTAGGTCACGATTATCAGACACATCGACATGATGATGCTCGGTTCGATATAAACCAAGCTGAGCCTGGCCACACATATCAGCGCAAACCTCCAACAAGGTTTGTGCAGATTTATGCGCTCCCTTGCCAACTAAGGCCGCCTGATCACCGTTATGGTGCGGAACCACCAAGCATCGCTCAACACTATCCGCCGCTAATGTTGCTGGTAGCACTCCTTTGACTGAACGCAGCTCTCCCGATAACGCCAACTCACCGATAAATTCATGTTGAACTATTTTTGATGTAGGAAGCTGATCTGACGCCACCAAAATCCCAAGCGCAATTGGCAGATCGAAACGTCCTCCCTCTTTGGGTAAATCTGCAGGTGCAAGGTTGACCGTGATTCTTTTCGATGGAAATTCAAAGCGAGAATTGATGATGGCACTCCTTACTCGATCTTTAGATTCCTTGACCGTCGTTTCAGGTAGACCCACCAGCGTAAAACCGGGCATTCCGTTGCTAATATGCACTTCCACAGTCACTTCTGGTGCCTCTACACCCACACTAGCTCGGCTATGAATTATTGCGAGTCCCATAACTTTCCTTTGTCTTTGATTTAAAAGTATTCACTCTGGATATTCATTGCTCACCAAAGCCATAAGGTTGTTATATAGCGTGGTGGAATGGTGTTTTAATGTGAAAAAAGAATGACATTTTCCTTGTCATGCAGCAGATTTGTGTGATAACACTAGAGATGTAGACATTTACTTAAGACAATAAACGAGAAAACTCGAACTTTATGACATTTAACGCTCGCATTTACGCACTGATTAACCTGATTATCGTAGTCATTATTGAGACTGCGCGGGGGCGAGTGGGAAAAAAGTAACCACGAATTAGAAAAAACCCCCGCACTGAAAAGTCCGGGGGTTTTTTCTAATTTAGACATTCGATTTTATATTTTGAAACATTTTCGGCTTTGCCGATTTACAGGAAGAATGGGAGCACAAGATGTGCAGAGACAATGGAAACAATTACCAAAACAAAGGTAATACGGAGGAATTACGATGAAAGGCGCAGAACTGGTCGTATCCGCACTCAAGCAACAAGGCATTGAGACCGTATTTGGTTACCCTGGCGGTGCCATCATGCCAATCTACGATGCACTCTATGACGGCGGGGTTGAACATATCCTATGTCGCCATGAGCAAGGCGCTGCAATGGCCGCTATCGGTATGGCTCGAGCAACGCAAGACGTCGCTGTTTGTATGGCAACCTCAGGCCCGGGTGCAACTAACCTAGTCACAGGTCTTGCTGATGCTTTTATGGATTCCATCCCACTCGTAGCGATCACTGGTCAAGTTGCTAGTTCCCACATTGGTACCGATGCATTCCAAGAAATGGATGTGATTGGTATGTCTCTGTCATGTACTAAACACAGCTACCTTGTTACCGATATTGAAGATCTTGCGCCGACATTGGCTGAAGCATTTATCGTTGCAAAAGCAGGGCGTCCCGGTCCGGTTATTGTCGATATCGCTAAAGATGTTCAACTAGCAGAGTCCCCTGTAAAAATTCTTCCTGAATTTACACCACCCGCAATTCCTGTAGTGACAACGGATGCTATTGAGCAAGCTCAGTACTTCTTGTCTCAAGCGACTCGTCCTGTTTTATACGTAGGTGGTGGCGTTCAACTGGCGAAAGCAACCGATGCTGTTCGTGAGTTTTTACGTCTAAACCCAATGCCTGCAGTAAGCACACTAAAAGGCTTAGGCACCATTGAACGTGACGACCCACACTACTTGGGTATGCTGGGTATGCACGGCACCAAAGCCGCTAACCTAGTGGTTCAAGAAAGTGACCTGTTGATTGTTGTTGGCGCTCGTTTTGATGACCGAGTAACCGGCAAGCTCGACACCTTTGCACCGCACGCTAAAGTTATCCATATTGATATCGATGCGGCAGAGTTCAGTAAACTACGTCTTGCCGATGCACCAATTCGTGGTGACATCAACAAGATCATGCCTCAACTGGAGCTAAGCCAAGACATCTCTTCTTGGGTTCATCACTCCGAAGGCCTTCGTAGCTCATTCAAATGGCGTTACGACCACCCTGGCGACCTTATCTTCGCACCTCTGTTGTTGAAACAACTGTCAGACATGATGCCTGCGAGTTCTATGGTTTCGACCGATGTTGGCCAACATCAGATGTGGGCAGCTCAACACATTCAGCCACGCGATCCACAAAACTTCATCACTTCAGCGGGCTTAGGCACTATGGGCTTTGGCCTACCTGCAGCCATGGGTGCATCGGTTGGTCGTCCTAATGACCAATCTATACTTATCTCTGGTGACGGCTCGTTCATGATGAACATTCAAGAGCTTGGTACGCTGAAGCGTCGCCAAATCCCAGTAAAAATGGTGCTGCTTAACAACTCGCGCTTAGGCATGGTTCGCCAATGGCAATCGCTGTTCTTTGATGGCCGACACAGTGAAACCATCTTGGATGACAACCCGGATTTCGTCATGCTAGCGAAAGCATTTGATATCCCGGGCAAAACCATCACGCGTAAAGAAGAAGTAGAACCAGCACTGAAAGAGATGCTAGAGAGCAAAACCGCTTACCTACTTCATGTTCTTATCGATGAAGAAGAGAACGTATGGCCACTAGTACCGCCAGGTGCTTCAAACAGTGAGATGTTGGAGAACACATAACATGAAAAGATACCTATTAGACATCAAAGCCGATGATAAGCCTGTACTACTAGAGCGTGTTCTTCGTGTTATCCGCCACCGTGGCTTTATTGTTAAGCAAGTAGCTGGCACTCAAAACCACGAAAGCAAAGTGGCGAGTGTTGAGATCATTGTCGACAGTGAGCGTCCGATCTCTTTCTTGGTAAACCAAATCGAAAAGCTGTGGGATGTGCGTACCGTTGACGTTATCTCGATAAGCCGTAATGAATTGCCAAACAACAACTTACAACAAAAGATAAACGCATAAGGAACCGCTAACATGACAGCTAAAACAGCAGACTATATTTGGTTTAACGGTGAAATGGTTCCTTGGGCAGAGGCAAACGTTCACGTCCTGACTCACGCAATGCACTACGGTACTTCGGTGTTTGAAGGTGTTCGTTGTTACAACACGCCAAAGGGTCCGGTTATCTTCCGTCACCCAGAGCATGCAAGACGCCTAAAAGACTCAGCGAAAATCTACCGCTTCCCAATTCCTTACACAGAGGAAGAAATTATGGAAGCAACTCGCGAAACGCTACGCCAAAATAAGCTACAGTCTGCGTACATCCGCCCTCTAGGTTTCGTTGGTAACGTTGGTTTGGGTGTCTGCCCGCCAGAAAACACTGAGATGGATCTGATCATCGCTGCTTTCCCTTGGGGTTCTTACCTAGGCGAAGAAGCGCTAGAAAATGGCGTAGATGCGATGATATCAAGCTGGAATCGTGCAGCGCCAAATACCATCCCAACCGCAGCAAAAGCCGGTGGTAACTACCTATCTTCACTACTGGTTGGTGGTGAAGCTCGTCGTCATGGTTACGATGAAGGTATCGCACTGAGCGTCGATGGTTACCTTTCAGAAGGTGCGGGCGAGAACATCTTCGTGGTTCGTAATGGCGTGCTATCAACACCACCAGCAACCAGCGCAATTCTGCCGGGTATTACTCGTGATTCGATCATGACACTAGCAAAAGACATGGGTTACGAAATCCGTGAAGAGAACATTGCTCGTGAAGCCCTGTACCTTGCAGACGAAGTCTTCATGACAGGCACAGCTGCAGAGATCGTTCCGGTTCGCAGCGTAGACAAAATTACAGTAGGTGAAGGCAAACGCGGTCCTATCACTGAAAAAGTTCAAGCAGCTTACTTTGGTTTATTCAATGGCACCACTGAAGATAAGTGGGGCTGGTTAGATTATGTTTACCCAGCAGACCACGCGTCAGAAAACCAAACACAAACAACTAAGTAAGCAACAGCCAAATATTTTATAAGGATTTAAGCAATGCCAATCTATCGTTCAGCAACGACTACCCACGGACGCAACATGGCTGGTGCGCGCGCTTTATGGCGTGCAACTGGTGTTAAAGATGATGACTTCGGTAAGCCAATCATCGCGGTTGTAAACTCTTTCACTCAATTCGTACCAGGCCACGTTCACCTTAAAGATATGGGTCAACTGGTTGCGGGTGAAATAGAGAAAGCCGGCGGTATCGCTAAAGAATTCAACACCATCGCAGTCGATGATGGTATCGCAATGGGTCACGGCGGTATGCTGTACTCATTGCCATCACGTGAGCTTATCGCAGACTCGGTAGAGTACATGGTCAATGCACACTGTGCAGATGCGATGGTGTGTATCTCTAACTGTGACAAAATCACTCCGGGAATGATGATGGCAGCTATGCGCCTAAACATCCCTGTGATCTTTGTATCAGGCGGCCCAATGGAAGCAGGTAAAACCAAGCTTTCAGATCAAATCATTAAGCTCGACCTTGTTGACGCGATGATTCAAGGCGCCGATCCAACCATTTCTGATGAGCAAAGTGAGCAAGTAGAGCGTTCAGCATGTCCAACCTGTGGTTCATGTTCAGGTATGTTCACAGCAAACTCAATGAACTGTCTAACAGAAGCACTTGGTCTATCTCAGCCTGGTAACGGTTCTATGCTGGCAACACACGCAGACCGTGAAGAGCTGTTCATCAATGCCGGTAAGCGTATCGTTGATCTAACCAAGCGTTACTACGAGCAAGACGACGAATCAGCACTGCCACGCAACATTGCAAACCGCGCTGCCTTTGATAATGCGATGGCACTTGATATCGCAATGGGTGGTTCTAGTAACACCGTTCTTCACCTTTTGGCAGCAGCTCAAGAAGGCGACATTGATTTCGATATGGATGATATCGACGCGATGTCTCGCCGTGTTCCACACCTATGTAAAGTGGCACCTTCAACTCCGAAATACCACATGGAAGACGTTCACCGCGCTGGTGGCGTAATGGCTATCCTTGGTGAACTTGACCGTGCAGGTCTACTAAACAACCAAACTCGCACGGTACTTGGTCTAAGCATGCAAGAGCAACTTGCACAGTACGACATCATGCAGACAGAAGACGAAGCCGTGCTTAAGTTCTTCCGTGCTGGTCCTGCGGGCATCCGTACAACTAAAGCTTTCTCACAAGATTGTCGTTGGGATCGTCTTGATGACGATCGCAAAGAAGGTTGTATCCGTACTAAAGAAAACGCATTCAGCCAAGAAGGTGGACTAGCGGTACTTTCAGGTAACATCGCGGTTGATGGTTGTATCGTTAAGACCGCGGGTGTTGATGAAGAAAACCTTAAATTCCAAGGCCCTGCAATCGTATTCGAAAGCCAAGATACAGCAGTAGACGGCATCTTAGCGGGTAAAGTAAAAGCCGGCGAAGTGGTTGTTATTCGTTACGAAGGTCCTAAAGGTGGTCCGGGCATGCAAGAGATGCTTTACCCAACGACTTACCTAAAATCGATGGGGCTAGGAAAGTCGTGTGCGCTTCTAACTGACGGACGTTTCTCTGGTGGTACATCAGGTCTATCTATCGGTCACGCTTCTCCAGAAGCAGCAAGTGGCGGTGTGATTGGTCTAGTGAACACTGGCGATATTATCACTATCGACATCCCTAGCCGCTCAATCACACTTGATGTGCCAGAAGCAGAGCTTGAAGCACGTCGAGTTAAACAGGATGCTCTAGGCTGGAAACCAGAAAACCGTCAGCGTGAAGTGTCTTTCGCACTGAAAGCTTATGCAAGCATGGCGACCAGTGCCGACAAAGGCGCTGTACGTGATAAGTCTAAACTTGAGGGCTAACTATGAGTGATGACACCTCCAGCCCCCAAAAACAAACTGGCGCAGATTATCTGCGTCAGATCCTGAGAGCGCCGGTTTACGAAGCGGCAATCGTGACACCTCTGCAGGATATGCCACGTTTAAGCGCGCGCATTGGTAATCAGGTTCAGCTTAAACGAGAAGACCGTCAGCCGGTGCACTCGTTCAAGCTACGTGGTGCCTACAACATGGTATCAAGCCTTTCTGAACAACAGAAAGCCGCAGGTGTGATTGCTGCATCGGCAGGTAACCATGCTCAAGGTATGGCGCTGTCCGGTTCTAAGCTTGGTATTCAGACCACGATTGTGATGCCAAAAACGACGCCGGATATCAAGGTTGATGCGGTACGCGGATTTGGTGGTAATGTGGTTCTGCACGGCAGTAATTTCGATGAAGCAAAAGCGGAAGCGGAACGCCTATCGGCTGAACATGGCTTCACCTTTGTACCTCCTTTCGATCACCCACTGGTGATTGCAGGGCAAGGTACTATGGGCATGGAGATGCTGCAGCAAAACGGTCACATGGATTATATCTTTGTGCCGGTTGGTGGTGGTGGCTTAGCCGCTGGTGTTGCAGTGCTTATCAAACAACTGATGCCAGAGATTAAAGTGATTGCGGTAGAGCCTGAAGACTCAGCTTGCTTGAAAGCAGCACTGGATGCGGGTGAACCAGTGGTACTGGATCAGGTCAGCATGTTTGCTGATGGTGTTGCGGTTAAACGCATTGGTGAAGAAACCTTCCGTCTTTGCCAACAGTACATTGATGGTCATATTACAGTCTCTAGCGATGAAATCTGCTCTGCGGTAAAGGACATATTTGAAGACACCCGTGCAATTGCTGAGCCTTCAGGAGCGCTTGCTCTGGCAGGCCTTAAGAAGTTTGCAGAACAAAACCAACTGCAAAATAAGCAACTAGCAACGGTACTTTCTGGTGCGAACACCAACTTCCACGGTCTGCGTTATGTCTCTGAGCGTTGTGAATTGGGTGAGAAGCGAGAAGGTCTACTTGCGGTGACTATTCCAGAACGACAAGGTGCGTTCCTAGAGTTCTGTAACATTATTGGTGGTCGAGCGGTGACTGAGTTTAACTACCGCCACAACGACGAAAGCCTCGCGAATATCTTCGTTGGTGTACGTCTACAAGGTGGACAAGAAGAACTCGAACACATCATCAATGACCTACGTGAGGGCGGCTACCCAGTTGTCGACTTGTCTGATGACGAGATGGCAAAGCTGCACATTCGTTACATGATTGGCGGTAAACCATCGAAGCCATTGAAAGAACGTCTTTACAGCTTTGAGTTCCCTGAATACCCAGGGGCATTGATTAAATTCCTTGATACCTTAGGGACTCACTGGAATATCAGCTTGTTCAACTATCGTAACCATGGTGCTGATTACGGTCGCGTGCTGTGTGGTTTTGAGCTTGGTGATGACGATTTGGCTCAGTTCTCTACGCACTTAGAAGAACTCGGCTACCAATGCAAAGATGAAACCGATAACCCTTCCTACAAGTTCTTCTTGTCATAAGAGTTAACGACCGAATCAAAAAGAGCGAGTATTTACTCGCTCTTTTTATGGGCGAGACTAAAACCTAACCCGAATGATCTTCAACGGATCACATCATTAGATCGCTTTGCGATGATCCAACCAATCTTGGTGAAGCTGTTCACTCGATCCTAAATACTTAACCATCCACTCGATCAACTTATGGTTGTCGTCTTTACGCCACACTAAGCAGCAATGACTCTGCGGGCTTGGCTCAGGTAATATTTTTTCTACCAGCAAACCTTGCTCAATAATAGGTGCGGCGATATGCCTTGGCATGTAACCCACCCCTACACCATTTTTAAGGCATTCTATTGCGCTGTACCAATTAGGCAATAGTAGACGTCTCTGACTTGCATAATGGCCAGTGTGACGCTTAGGCAGCACGCTGGAGGTATCATCCAAACATATTGCTGGGTATTGACTGACAAAGGCTTCATTAAGGTTTTGCTCTCGCACACACGGGTGACTGGGTGACATCACAAATGCCCAATCTAACCGCCCCATATCCTTAACTTCAAAGTCACCACCAACCGGAATCGCCGAGGTTGCACCAATCACGACATCCGCCCTGCCCTGTGCAATGGCTTCCCAAGAGCCGTTAAACACTTCCATGTTAATCTGCAGCTCAGCGAACTCAAAGGTTTGATAAAACTCTTCAATCATAGGCTTCATCTTGTCGAGCTTAACCACGTTATCAAGCGTTAGGCGCAAGGTTTTCTTCCAACCACGCGCTGCTCGGCGAGTCTGGGCACTGAGTTCTTCCATCTGTCTCAGCAGTTGACGAGCCTCTTCAATAAACAGCTCTCCTGCAGGTGTCAGCTCTACTTTTCTTGGTAAGCGTCTGAAAAGTAGAACATCAAGCTCTTGCTCTACCTGCCTAACCCCATAGCTGATCGCTGAGGGCACTTTGTGCAACTGTTCAGCAGCTGCGGTAAAACTACCCAAGCGCGCCACAGTGTCGAGCATTTCTAACGAGGATTTAGAGAACATAAGCCTTCAAATTTTTTGATTGATAACCACATATTTTAGCGTTTTATTTTATCAGGTCTGAAAAATAGAATGTCAGCATAAATAAACAGGGGCTTTCACTTCTGTATATCAAACAATTTTTTTGATGATAAAAACATCATTACCTTTAGTTTAATGGCATCTTATGAATATTTCTAAATTTCAATTAGTCTACCTTGCAGTTCTTTCAATGCTTGGCTTTATTGCGACTGATATGTACCTTCCTGCATTTAAGGCAATGGAAGTTGATTTCGCAACTGGCCCAGAGCAAATTGCTCTGTCTCTAACTGTATTCCTTGGTGGTATGGCACTAGGTCAGCTTCTTTGGGGTCTCGCAAGTGACAAGTATGGTCACCGCAACACGCTGGCAGTCGGTCTAGTAATATTCACCGCAGCTTCATTTGGCTTAGCATTCAGTACCGAAGTATGGCATCTACTGACACTGCGCTTCATTCAAGCGATCGGTGTATGTGCGCCTGCGGTAATTTGGCAAGCCATGGTTATCAAGCGTTACTCTCAGAGCAGTAGCCAGCAAATTTTTGCTACTATCATGCCTCTAGTAGCGCTATCTCCAGCATTAGCACCTCAACTGGGTGTGTTGCTAGCAGACAGCTTTGGCTGGCACAGTATCTTCATTACATTGACTTTGATGGGCGCACTACTAATTGCAACAACAATGGCTCAACCAAAAGAAGCGCCTGAAGTAAAACAGACATCGATTAAGACAGACATCAAGATGTTGATAAAATCAAAACCTTACATGGGTAATGTTTTAATGTTTGCTTCGGCATCTGCAGCGTTCTTCGCTTACCTAACGGGTATGCCAGAGATAATGGCTCAGCTAGGTTATGAAGCAAAAGACATCGGTTTGAGCTTTATCCCACAGACAATCGCGTTCATGGCGGGTGGTTATTTCGGTAAGCAAGCGGTGAAGAAATATGGCGATGGCGTTGTACTAAGAAATCTTATCGGTTTGTTCAGCGTTGCAGCGATGCTTATCTTCATTGCGTCACAGTGGGAGCTGACGTCAATCTGGCCTCTGCTTGCGCCTTTCTGTTTGATTGCTGTAGCAAACGGTGCACTTTACCCAATAGTAGTAAACCGTGCTCTATCAAGTGCTAAGCAAAGCCCAGCAACAGCTGCTGGCCTACAAAACAGCCTGCAAATCAGTATCAGTGGCCTATCAAGTGCATTGGTCGCGGCAATGGCTAGCCAAGCACTAAGCGCAACGGGTATCGCGGTTGTGATTTGTTTGGGTGCATTGTGGGTTGGCTATATTGTTTCGAACAAAGAGCTTTCTGAACACTTCGCGACACCAGACAACTCTCGAGTGGTCGCTGACGAGAAACAAGACTAGTTTCTAGGTTAAAGAAAACAAAAAAGAGCGAGATTAATCGCTCTTTTTTTATATCTAGATATCTAAGAAAAACCAATAGCAGTGCTATTAGCTCTATCGCAGTCATCTGATTTATAGTTGAGACTACTTTTTCTTAGTCGGACGCTGCCAGTTGGCAATCTTGCGCTCTTTCGCACGGCTGATAACTAGCTCATTTTCAGAAACATCGCGCGTTACTGTAGAGCCCGCACCGACAGTTGCGCCGTTGCCAATAGTAACAGGTGCGATTAATTGGCTGTCTGAGCCAACAAATACGTCATCGCCAATGATGGTCTTAAACTTGTTCGCGCCATCGTAGTTACAAGTGATAGCACCCGCACCCACATTTACACGTTGACCGATCTCAGCATCACCTAGGTAAGTAAGGTGATTCGCTTTAGAACCCTCACCAAGACGAGTGTTCTTCACTTCAACAAAGTTACCTACATGCGAATTGTTACGCATGTCAGCTCCTGGACGTAAGCGAGTGAAAGGACCAACCGTACAGTCTTCACCAATTGTCGCACCTTCGATTACGCTGTATGGGCGAACGATAGTGTTGTCATCAATCTCACAGTCTTTAAGTACACAACCAGTGCCGATAACCACGTTATCACCAATGCTTACGCTGCCTTCAATGATTACGTTGGTATCAATCTCAACATCCATACCACATTGAAGCTCACCACGTAGGTCAAAGCGGCTTGGGTCACGTAACATTACGCCTTGCTTCAATAGCTTGTCTGCTTGTTCAGCTTGGTAAGCGCGCTCTAGACGAGCCAGTTGTGAGCGGTCGTTCACGCCTTCAACTTCAATGGGGCTTACTGGATGTACAGCCTCAACCGCACGACCTTCATCGTGAGCCGCTGCAATAACGTCAGTCAGGTAGTATTCACCCTGTGCGTTATCGTTGCTTAGGCCAGACAACCAACGCTTCAGATCGCCACCAGTAGCCACCATAACACCAGTGTTAATCTCTTTGATAAGCTTCTGCTCATCGGTTGCATCTTTTTGCTCAACGATAGCGACAACCGGGCCATTGCGACGAATGATACGACCGTAGCCCATCGGGTTGTCTAACACGACCGTTAGTAATGCGATACCACCGTTTGGTTGAGCGTCTAATAGGTTTTCAATGGTTTCTGGCGAGATAAGCGGAACATCACCGTATAGCACTAGTACTTTTTCATCATCAGCGAAATGTGCAGATGCCTGATCCACAGCGTGGCCAGTACCCAACTGCTCAGCTTGCAGTGCCCAATTTACAGACTCTTCAGCTAGAGTAGCCTTCATCTGATCACCACCGTGGCCGTAAACCAGGTTGATATTTTGAGCGCCTAAACCATTACATGTATCGATAACATGCTTCACCATTGGCTTACCCGCAAGCGTGTGCAGAACCTTTGGTGTGTTTGAATACATGCGAGTGCCTTTGCCCGCCGCGAGAATCACTGCGCTAAACTTCATTGTAAACCTATCCAACAGTATTTTTATTAAGCCGATATTGTAACCGTTTTTGGCCGAAAAATTAAATCACAATAACCATTTAACCAGTAGTGATGCTTAAAAGATGCATTTTTCAGAACCTAAAAATGCAAAAAGGCGACCCTTAGGTCGCCTTTATCTCAGAGTCTATAATCTTAAAAAAGATTAACGACGCTGTTTTGTCAGTTCGATAACTCGTAACTGAGCAATGGCTTTAGCCAGTTCACCGGCCGCTTGTGCGAAGTCTATGTCGCCATGCTGATTTTGGATATTCTCCACAGCCTTGCGTTTAGCTTCTTCCGCCTTTGCTGCGTCTAGCTCTTCACCACGGATAGCTGTATCAGCCAGTACAGTCGCTGTACCAGGCTGAACTTCTACCATACCACCAGAAACATAAATAATTTCTTCGTGGCCGTGCTGCTTAACAATACGCACCATACCAGGCTTGATAGCGGTCAGCAGTGGAGTGTGACCATGGAAAATACCAAGCTCACCCTCACTACCGGTCACCTGAAACGTCTCAACAAGACCAGAGAAAATTTGTTTCTCGGCACTTACAACGTCTAGGTGAAAGGTTATTGCTGCCATATCGCCTCCTAGTTAGCCTTATAGCTTCTTAGCATTCTCGATAGCTTCGTCAATTGCACCACAGTACATGAACGCTTGCTCTGGAATGTCATCGTATTCACCAGATAGAAGACCTTGGAAGCCACGTAGAGTCTCTTTAAGAGGTACGTAAACGCCTGGGTCACCTGTAAATACTTCCGCTACGTGGTAAGGCTGAGTTAGGAACTTCTCAATCTTACGAGCACGAGATACAACTTGCTTATCTTCTTCAGATAGCTCGTCCATACCTAGGATAGCAATGATATCTTTCAGCTCTTTATAGCGCTGAAGAGTAGACTGAACGCCACGAGCGATGTCGTAGTGTTCTTGTCCAACTACCAATGGATCCAGTTGACGTGAAGTAGAATCTAGCGGGTCGATCGCTGGGTATAGACCCATAGATGCGATGTTACGGTTAAGTACAACCGTTGCATCCAAGTGAGCGAACGTTGTTGCTGGAGACGGGTCAGTCAAGTCATCCGCAGGTACGTATACCGCCTGTACAGACGTGATAGAACCAGCTTTAGTTGACGTGATACGCTCTTGTAGAACACCCATTTCTTCAGCTAGTGTAGGTTGGTAACCTACCGCAGAAGGCATACGACCTAGAAGTGCTGATACTTCAGTACCTGCTAGTGTGTAACGGTAGATGTTATCAACGAACAGTAGAACGTCACGACCTTCGTCACGGAAACGCTCTGCCATTGTTAGACCAGTCAGTGCAACACGTAGACGGTTACCTGGTGGCTCGTTCATCTGGCCGTAAACCATCGCTACTTTTGATTCTTCAGGTTTTTCGATGTTTACAACACCTGCTTCCTGCATCTCAAAGTAGAAATCGTTACCTTCACGAGTACGCTCACCTACACCTGCAAATACAGATAGGCCTGAGTGTTGAAGTGCGATGTTGTTGATAAGTTCCATCATGTTAACGGTCTTACCTACACCAGCACCACCGAATAGACCGATTTTACCACCCTTAGCGAATGGACAAATCAAGTCGATTACTTTAACACCAGTTTCTAGAAGAGCTGTCTCGTTAGACTGCTCTTCGTAGCTTGGAGCTTCACGGTGAATGGCGTAATGCTCTTCAGCACCAATCTCGCCACACTCATCAATCGCGTCACCTAGGACATTCATGATACGACCCAATGTCTTAGTACCTACTGGTACTGAGATTGGAGCGCCAGTATTTTCAACTGTCAAACCACGACGTAAACCATCAGAGCTACCCATTACGATTGCGCGAACTACGCCACCGCCAAGTTGTTGCTGAACTTCAAGAACTAGACGCTCTTTCACTTCATTAACATTCAGAGCATCGTATACACGAGGTACTTCGCCCTGTGGGAACTCTACGTCGACTACCGCACCGATGATCTGTACGATCTTACCTGTAGCCATCGTTAATCCTCTAACTATTTAGTTTTACCTAAGCTTAAACCGCAGCTGCGCCTGAAACGATCTCAGAAAGTTCTTGTGTAATCGCCGATTGACGGGCTTTGTTATACACAAGTTCTAAGTCATCAATAATGTCACCAGCATTATCTGTTGCTGATTTCATTGCAATCATTCGAGCCGCTTGCTCACAAGCAAGGTTCTCGACCACACCTTGGTACACTTGAGATTCGACATAGCGAACCAATAGTGCATCTAGTAGTGGCTTTGGCTCGGGCTCATAAATGTAGTCCCAAGAATGACTGCGTTTCATTTCTTCGCTGTCTGATTTAGGCAAAGGAAGTAATTGATCGATCGTTGGTTCTTGAACCATAGTGTTTTCAAACTTGTTGAACACTACGAACAGGCGATCTAGTTCGCCTTCATCATATTTCTTCAGCATAACGCTCACAGAGCCAATCAAGTCTTCAAGGCTTGGACGATCGCCCAGACCAGAAACTTGAGCTGCTACTTTCGCGCCGCTGTTGTTGAAAAATGCTGTTGCTTTAGAGCCTACAATTGCAAGCTCAACATCAGCACCTTTCTCAGACCAATCTTTCATGTCGTTCATGGCTTTCTTGAACAAGTTAATGTTCAAACCACCACAAAGACCACGGTCTGTAGAAACGATGATGTAACCAACACGTTTGGCTTCACGTTCCTCAAGATAAGGATGCTTATACTCGAGGCTACCATTAGCCAAATGACCGATCACTTTACGCATTGTTTCTGCATATGGACGAGTAGCTTCCATTGCGTCTTGAGAACGACGCATTTTTGAAGCTGCTACCATTTCCATTGCTTTCGTAATCTTCTGTGTGCTTTTAACACTACCGATTTTATTACGTATCTCTTTTGCGCCGGCCATCGTTACTCTCCGTTAATGGTATGAGGTGGCCCTAAGACCACCTACCAATTACCAGGTCTGGGTTGCCTTGAAATCGTCAACAAGCTTCTTCAGCTCAACTTCGATTTCTTTGTTGAAAGCACCCGTTGCGTCGATCTGTGTTACTAGATCAGCGTATTGACCACGAGCAAACGACAGTAAAGCAGCTTCAAAGTCTAGAACTTTAGAAAGTTCAACGTCTTGAAGGTATCCACGCTCTGCAGCGAAGATTACTAGAGCTTGGTCAAATACAGACATAGGAGCGTATTGCTTCTGCTTCATCAGTTCTGTAACTTTTTGACCGTGGTCTAGCTGCTTCTTAGTCGCTTCATCAAGATCCGAAGAGAACTGAGCAAATGCTGCAAGTTCACGGTATTGAGCTAGAGCAGTACGGATACCGCCAGATAGCTTCTTGATGATTTTAGTCTGCGCCGAACCACCTACACGAGAAACTGAGATACCTGGGTCAACAGCTGGACGTACGCCCGCGTTGAATAGCTCAGTTTGTAGGAAGATCTGACCATCAGTAATCGAGATTACGTTCGTTGGTACGAATGCAGATACGTCACCAGCTTGCGTTTCGATGATAGGAAGAGCTGTTAAAGAACCAGTCTTGCCTGTCACTTCGCCGTTAGTGAATTTTTCTACGTATGCTTCGCTTACACGAGCTGCACGCTCTAGTAGACGAGAGTGAAGGTAGAAAACATCACCTGGGAACGCTTCACGACCTGGTGGACGCTTAAGTAGTAGCGAGATTTGACGGTAAGCGACAGCTTGCTTAGATAGATCATCATAAACAATCAGTGCATCTTCACCGCGATCACGGAAGTATTCGCCCATCGCACAACCAGCATACGGTGCAAGGTATTGCAGCGCTGCAGATTCAGAAGCCGATGCAACAACAACAACAGTGTTTGCTAGTGCGCCGTGCTCTTCTAGTTTGCGAACTACGTTAGCAATAGTCGACGCTTTTTGGCCGATAGCTACATAGATAGAGAAAATACCAGAATCTTTTTGGTTAATAATCGCATCGATCGCCATTGCTGTTTTACCAGTCTGACGGTCACCGATTACTAGTTCACGTTGACCACGACCGATAGGGATCATTGAGTCAACAGACTTGTAACCAGTTTGAACAGGTTGATCTACCGATTTACGGTCGATTACACCTGGTGCGATAATTTCTACAGGCGAAGTCAATTTAGCTTCGATTGGACCTTTACCATCAATTGGCTCACCTAGTGTGTTTACAACACGACCAAGCATTTCAGGACCTACTGGTACTTCTAGAATACGACCAGTACCTGTAACTTTCATGCCTTCCTGTAGGTCAGCATACGGGCCCATTACAACAGCACCAACCGAATCACGGTTCAAGTTTAGTGCTAGCGCGTAACGGCCACCCGGTAGTTCGATCATTTCACCTTGCATCACGTCCGCTAGGCCGTGGATGCTAAGGATGCCATCGCTTACAGAAACGATAGTACCTTCATTGCGAGCTTCACTAACAACGTCGAAAGATTCAATACGTTGTTTAATTAGATCGCTAATTTCAGTGGAATTAAGTTGCATGCTCCAATCCCCATTAAGACTGCAATGCATCGCTCAGGCGGTCTAAACGACTGCGCGCTGAGTTATCGATGACTAGGTCTCCGGCTCGAATAATAACTCCACTAAGTAGAGTCTCATCTATACTGCAATTCAGCTGAACTTTGCGCGCTAAGCGCTGTTCCAATTTGCTGCTAATCTCTGCACGTTGCTCTTCAGAAAGTTCTACCGCTGAAGTTACTTCAACGTCGATCTCTTTCTCATACTCTTTTTTGAGTATAAAGAACTCTTTACAAACATCAGGAAAAGCCATTAAGCGGCCATTCTCTGCCATCACTTTAATTAAGTTCTGACCGAATTCATCAAATTGTTCGCCACAAATTACAATGAATACTTCAGCTAATTTTTCAGCAGTCATAGAACCGCTTAATAAATTGTGAACATCATCATTTTGTGCCACTTCGGCAGCAAAAGTAAGCATTTGACCCCATTGGTCTAGCTCACCTTTATCTACCGCAAAGTCAAACGCTGCTTTAGCATAGGGGCGTGCGATTGTAGTCAAATCAGACATATACAGCCCCTTGCTTTAAAGTTTTGCAGTAATGTTGTTAAGAAGATCATCGTGTACATCTTTATCGATTGTACGTTCAAGGATTTTCTCAGCACCAGCTATAGCCAGAGTTGCGACTTGTTTGCGCAGGTCATCACGGGCACGTGTACGCTCTGCTTCAATTTCTGCTTCAGCTTGCGCTAAGATCTTCTGGCGTTCTGCCTGAGCCTCTTCGCGTGCTTCATCAATAATTTGAGCTTTACGTTTGTTTGCCTGATCAATAACCTCAGTTGCAGTGCGCTTTGCTTCTTTCATTTGCTCAGAAGCGTTGGCTTGTGCCAGGTTCAAGTCTTTAGCAGCGCGTTCAGCGGCTACCAGACCGTCAGCAATTTTTTTCTGACGTTCTTCAATTGCTTGCATGATTGGTGGCCATACATATTTCATGCAGAACCAAACAAACAGTGAAAAAGCAATTGCTTGACCTAGCAGAGTTGCGTTCATATTCACAACAGCTACCCCTCGTTAAGAATCAACTACAAAAATTTAATTAACTATTTAGAAGTTAATTAGCCTGCTAGTTGACCAACAAATGGGTTAGCAAACGTGAATAGTAGTGCGATTACGATACCGATCATTGGAACAGCATCCAATAGACCAGCGATGATGAACATCTTAACTTGTAGCATTGGAGCCATTTCAGGTTGACGCGCAGCGCCTTCTAGGAATTTACCACCAAGAATAGCAAAACCAATTGCAGTACCTACGGCACAAAGACCAACAATGATAGCAACAGCGATTGCTGAAAAACTTAGTACAGTTTCCATTTACGTTCTCCGATTAACATTAATAGTTAGAATAAAGCTTAAAAATTTTTTAGTGATCACTATCTTCATGAGCCATTGATAAGTAAACGATTGTCAACATCATGAAAACAAACGCTTGAATCAAAATAACCAAGATATGGAAGATAGCCCAAGGTAGTGCACCTACCCATTGTAAGTACCACGGTAGCATTGCCGCGATAAGAATAAACACCACCTCACCCGCAAACATATTACCAAATAAACGCATACCTAGAGATAGTGGCTTCGCTAATAACGAAATTACCTCAAGTACCAAGTTAAATGGAATCATGATTGGGTGATTAAATGGATGCAGTGCCAATTCTTTAGCAAATCCGCCTAGACCTTTCACTTTGATGCTGTAGTAGATCATCAGAGCAAAAACACCTAAAGCCATTGCCATTGTTATATTAACATCAGCTGTAGGAACCACTTTCAAGTAAGGGATACCTAGCCAATGCTCTGCAGGATATGGTAAGAAATCGATAGGCACTAAGTCCATCAAGTTCATAATGATAATCCAGCAGAATATAGTCAGTGCTAGTGGGGCAATCAGAGGGTTGCGGCCATGGAAAGTTTCTTTAACGTTGTCACCAACGAATTCCACTACCATTTCAACAAAACACTGAAGCTTACCAGGTACACCTACTGTTGCTTTCTTAGCGACTGAGCGAAAAACCCAAAGGAATAACATCCCTGTCAACACCGAAAAAAACAGACTGTCTATATGTACGTTCCAGAAACTTGTCTCCTCTACAAGACCAAACTTAGCTAAAGAAAGGTTTTGTAAATGGTGTTCAATGTATCCGGATGCTGTTGGCGCAGCCATAACTCATCCTATTTTTTATTGTTAATGAAAAGCACTGGCGCAAAGATATTAATACCTAGAACCAGTAAATAGGTCAGTTTGAGGGGAATTAATTCCACCTGCATATACATGTAGACGATAGAGAATAGTAGAACTGTGATTAAGATTTTGAGCGCTTCACCTGCATAGAACGACGCCGCAACTAACTTAGTTGCGCGAGCTCCACAAAATAGAAAAGCACACACACAAAAAACTACATTCGCGATGACAAAAATACCGCCACCGATTAATGCAGCAAAACCCCAATCAGGATTAACAGCTAAACCTAACCCTATCGCCACTAATATAACCGCGCTAAGCTCGATCAATAACATTTGCTTTGCAAGCACTCGTCCTGGTCTTGCTAACGCCGCTACCATGTATTCGTTCCTCTTTTAAGCCTACTTTGATACTCGCTTAAAAGCGTGCTGATAAATTGGCGAAAATTATACGTTCAGCCAAATTGATTGCAATAAGAATGCAGCAATCATTTACATTTTTGTATACAAACCGACAACTTTTGTACGAAATCACTTGTTCATTACATAATTGACCTAAATCAATTATCTCACTTAGTACTCTAATTTAGCAATAAGTTGATCTAATTTGTGAGGCTCATCAAGAGTAATTGTCACTTTTGACTTCCCACTAACAGAACGAGTAACTGAAACGTTTGCTTGCAATTTTTCCGTGAGTCTTCGTGAAAGTTCGATAGCTTCAGTGTCTTCTTGCTTCGATTCTGATTCAACGTCTGGCTTTAAGCACTTTTTAACAAGCTGCTCAGTTTGACGCACGGTCATTTTTTTGGTTGCCGCAGTGTTTGCTGCCTCAACCTGGGTATCGCCTTCGAGCGCAAGCAATGCTCTAGCATGCCCCATTTCCAGGTGTTTGTTGGAAACTAAACCTTTTACTTCATTTTCGAGCTGATTTAGACGTAATAAGTTACTAACCGTTGCTCTCGATTTACCGATCACTTCAGCAACTTGTTGATGTGTCAGCTCAAATTCGTTCTGCAAGCGCTCTAACGCTTGTGCTTCTTCTATAGCATTCAAGTCTTCACGCTGAATGTTCTCGATCAACGCCATCGCAATCGCGGCCTTGTCTTCGACTCTCTTAATTAGACATGGCACTTGCTTAAGGCCAGCTTGACGAGCAGCTCTCCAACGACGTTCGCCAGCAATAATCTCAAACTGGTCGTGTGCTAAGGGGCGTACAACGATTGGCTGAATAATACCTTGAGATTGGATTGATGCTGCCAGCTCTTCTAGCGCTTCCGGCGCAATATCCTTACGCGGTTGATATACACCTGGCTTTAAGCAACCAACAGCCAATTCGATAAGCTCACCATCAGCCGACAACGCCTGACTATAAGAAGCAACTTGCTGCTTTTCACGAGCTAATGAGCTAGTTGCAAGCAATGCATCTAGCCCCTTTCCTAAACCACGCTTAGACATTGAGCGAATTCCTTTGGTTGGACCTATACTGGGACTTCTTCACGACGTAACATTTCGCCAGCAAGAGCAAGATATGCCTTAGCTCCTGCAGAATATTTGTCGTAGTACATTGCTGGCTTGCCATGACTCGGCGCTTCTGCCAGACGCACATTTCTAGGGATCACAGTTCGATAGACTTTGCTACCGAAGTGCTTTTTGAGTTGATCAGATACTTCGTTCGATAAGCGGTTGCGAGGGTCGTACATAGTACGCAGAAGACCTTCAATCTTCAGATTCTCATTGACCACCGCAGCGAGCTTGCTAATGGTATCCATCAACGCAGTCAAACCTTCCAGAGCAAAGTATTCACATTGCATAGGAACCAATACGGAATCGGCCGCAGCCATCGCATTAATTGTAAGAAGATTTAATGACGGTGGGCAATCGATAAAGATGAAATCATAGTTATTACGAATGGATGCCAACGCGTTCTTTAGGCGAACTTCACGAGCAAACACTTCCATCAATTTGATTTCTGCCGCTGTAACATCACCATTTGCGGCGATAAGGTCATAATTGCCAGATGTACTTCGGCAAACTACCTCATCAAATGGGGTGTCTTCAACTAGCAAATCGTAAGCAGTTGCTTCAACCTGATACTTGTCAACACCGCTCGCCATCGTGGCATTACCTTGAGGATCGAGGTCAACAACCAATATCTTGCGCTTTGTTGCCGCCATTGATGCTGCTAAGTTAATGCAAGTTGTTGTTTTTCCTACGCCACCCTTCTGGTTGGCAATTGCTACGATTTTACCCACTATGGCCTCGCTGATTATCCCTGACGCGATAAAGTAACTAGATGACGCTCTCCATCAAGCTCTGGCACTTGCAAAGCTTTAATGTCTGTCACTGAACACCATTCAGGTAACAGGTCGATTTCGTCTCTAGGATGTTGTCCCTTAAGAGCCAAAAATACACCGGATTGCTCTTTAGGTAAATGATGACACCACTCTACCATGTCTGTCATTGATGCAAATGCGCGACTGAGCACGGCATCAAACTTTTCTTCTGGTTGAAATTCTTCAACGCGACTTTGAATCGGCACCACGTTGTCGATACCCAGCTCATGAATCACTTGCTTGATAAAACGAATACGCTTACCCAAGCTGTCTAGCAAGTAAAACTCGCAGTCAGGATTCATGATTGAGAGCGGAATCCCAGGAAGACCAGGGCCTGTGCCAACGTCAATAAAGCGCTTGCCTTGTAAGTGAGTGCTAACAATGATGCTATCTAAGATATGTTTCACCATCATTTCTTGCGGATCACGAACTGACGTCAGATTGTATGCTTTGTTCCACTTGTTTAGTAACTCAACGTAGCCAACCAATTGGCTGCGTTGCTTTTCAGATACTTCAAGTTCAGTCTGGCCAATCAGGTGATCCAGTTTTTCGCGTAATGCGCTCATTATGCTTCCTCACCTTTTTTCAACAGGCCGTGTTTTTTCAAGTAAACCAACAGAATTGAAATTGCAGCAGGTGTGATACCTGAGATTCGCGATGCAATACCAATTGAGTCTGGTTTAGCGGTAGTTAGTTTAAGAACCACTTCGTTAGAAAGCCCTTTTACCTTACTGTAATCGATGTCAGCCGGCAGTTTGGTGTTTTCATGACGCAGTGATTTTTCAATTTCATCTTGTTGACGTTGGATATAGCCATCGTACTTCACTTGGATCTCAACTTGCTCAGACGCTTGTTGATCTTCCAGTGCAGGACCAAAACGATCCAACGACGTTAGCTGTGAATAAGTCATTTCAGGACGACGAAGAAGATCTTCACCACTCGCTTCACGAGACATTGGTGTTTTCAGGATCTGGTTCAATTGATCAATATCTTCAGATTTTGGATTAATCCATGTTTCTTTAAGACGTTGACGCTCTTTCTCCATGTTTTCCATCTTCTCGTTGAATCGCGTCCAACGAGCATCGTCGACCAAGCCAAGTTCACGTGACTTTTCAGTCAAACGGATATCAGCGTTGTCTTCACGAAGCAACAAGCGGTACTCCGCGCGAGATGTAAACATTCGGTACGGTTCTTTAGTACCCATCGTCGACAAGTCATCGATAAGTACACCCATGTAAGCTTGATCGCGGCGTGGGCTCCAGCCCTCTTTGCCTTGCGTAAACAAACTCGCATTCAAACCGGCCATTAAGCCTTGTGCTGCAGCTTCTTCGTAGCCGGTGGTGCCATTGATTTGCCCCGCAAAGAACAGACCCTTAATAAACTTGGTCTCGTAAGTCAGTTTAAGATCGCGAGGGTCAAAGAAGTCGTACTCAATCGCGTAGCCAGGACGGACGATGTGTGCGTTCTCAAAACCTTTCATTGAGTGAACGATTTTTACCTGAACATCAAACGGCAAACTGGTTGAAATACCATTCGGGTATAACTCGTGCGTCGTTAGGCCTTCAGGCTCAATGAAAATTTGGTGACTGTTTTTATCAGCAAAGCGCATCACTTTATCTTCAATCGACGGACAGTAACGAGGGCCAATACCTTCAATCACACCTGCGTACATCGGGCTGCGATCGAGATTGGCACGAATAACGTCATGCGTATTTTCGTTAGTGTGTGTGATGTAACATGGAATCTGACGCGGCTGCTGAGCTCGGTTACCCATGAATGAGAAAACCGGAGTCGGATTATCGCCGTGTTGAACCTCAAGCTCAGAAAAATCAACGCTGCGTGCATCGATGCGAGGAGGTGTACCCGTTTTCAGGCGATCAACACGAAATGGAAGATCACGAAGACGGTCAGCGAGCGCGATCGATGGTGGATCACCAGCACGTCCACCCGATGAACTTTCCATACCAATATGAATCTTACCGCCTAGGAATGTGCCTACCGTTAAGACCACAGCATTAGCGCGGAATTTGAGGCCCATTTGTGTAACCACACCCACCACTTGATCTTGTTCAACGATCAAGTCATCAACCGACTGTTGGAACAGAGTTAGGTTTGGTGTGTTTTCAAGAACATTACGGACAAAGGCTTTGTAAAGTGCGCGGTCAGCTTGTGCACGAGTTGCACGTACCGCAGGGCCTTTTGATGCGTTTAATGTTCTGAACTGAATACCTGCATGATCAATAGCTTGCGCCATTAATCCACCCATAGCATCGACCTCTTTTACCAAGTGGCCCTTACCGATCCCACCAATGGCTGGGTTACAAGACATCTGTCCCAACGTATCGATATTATGAGTTAGTAATAACGTACTTTGACCAGTACGTGCAGATGCGAGTGCGGCTTCCGTTCCTGCATGGCCACCACCAACAACGATGACGTCAAATTTTTCGTGATAAAGCATGAACCGACCTCAGGTACTCAAACGTTTCTAGATTGATAAAAAGGAGCGATATTCTACCTGTTTTCATAGCTTGAGAAAACGTTTTTGGAATTTTTCGAAAAAGCTGTTTTTAATTAATATAGATAAGATCTTTAGAGAGATCTTTTATTAGATCTATTATTAGGATCGAGGGTGTCTGTGGATAAGTAGAAAATGATCAACAAGATCATGGATCTTTTTTGGATCAAAGGGTGTGATCTAACTTTGATCACAATGAGGATTAGCTGGGATCAAAATGGCTACTTATACACAAGGAGTAATTACCTAGAAAGTTGTTATTTGGATAACTATAGGTTGATCACCGTATATGTATGATCTTATCCACAGAGAAAATTGAAAAAAAGGACATGTATTTCGATTTATTTTCAAAAAAGTTATTCACAATCACGATTTTCAGAGACAAAAAAAGCGGCATAAGCCGCTTTTTAGAAGATTGAGGTGTTAAAACTGGTCACTATGATCGTTAAACCATTCCTCTGCAGCATCTTCTGGGACCGGTGTTTCAAGAACATCGATGGTAAAACAGCCAGAAATAGCTTGAGCACCGAGCTCGTTTAGTTGGCTGTGGACTGATTTACCTGCCAAACAGAAGGTATCGTAGCTCGAATCTCCAAGCGCCACTACAGCAAAGCGAACCCGGCTTAAATCTGGAGATTGCTGGGTCAATGCGTCGATAAACGGCTTAATATTATCTGGAAATTCACCGGCACCATGAGTTGAAGTGACCAACAACCAAAAGCCTTGTTGGGGGATATCATCGTATTCAGGTTGATTATGAAGGGTTATTTCATGACCTTGCTCTTCAAGAAGATCATTAAGGTGATCGCCAACGTACTCTGCACCACCTAAGGTGCTACCTGTAATAATGTGGATCATTAAGCTGTCCTTACTAAAGAAGAAGGCCAGCATGAGCCGGCCTTTTAAGGTTATTTACCAATACAGAATGAAGAGAAGATGCGACCTAAAAGATCGTCTGAACTGAACTCACCCGTGATCTCATTGAGGTGCTGCTGAGTAATTCGAAGCTCTTCCGCTAAAATCTCACCCGCCATGTAGCCTTCAAGCTGCTGTTGGCCGATATCTAGGTGTTCTGATGCTCGTTCTAGGGCATCTAAGTGACGACGACGTGCCATAAAGCCACCTTCATGACCACCAGCAAAGCCCATACAATCCTTTAGATGACTACGCAGAGCGTCGACACCTTGGCCTGTTTTGGCTGATAAGCGAATCAGGGTTGGATCGTTAACATGACAAATGCCTAACTCTTCACTGGTTTGATCCGCTTTATTACGAATTACCGTCATTCCGATGTTGTCTGGTAGACGATCAACGAAATCTGGCCAGATATCTTTCGGGTCGGTTGCGTCTGTTGTTGTGCCATCAACCATAAATAAAACTCGGTCTGCCTGAGCTATTTCTTCCCAAGCACGTTCAATACCTATCTTTTCTACTTCATCAGAGGCCTCACGTAGGCCTGCGGTATCAATAATATGCAGTGGCATGCCATCAATATGGATATGTTCACGCAGTACATCACGCGTAGTGCCGGCAATATCAGTCACAATGGCAGATTCTTTGCCTGACAATGCATTTAATAGGCTCGATTTACCCGCATTTGGGCGACCTGCAATCACGACTTTCATACCTTCACGCATGATGGCACCTTGATTGGCTTCTTGGCGCACAGCTTCGAGATTGTCCATGATAGCCTGTAAGTCAGCACTTACTTTACCGTCAGCAAGGAAATCAATTTCTTCTTCAGGGAAGTCGATAGCCGCTTCAACGTAGATTCTTAGGTAAATCAGGGAATCTACCAGTGTATTAATACGCTTTGAGAATTCACCTTGCAGGGATTGTAGTGCAGATTTCGCCGCTTCTTCTGAGCTTGCGTCAATCAGGTCAGCAATCGCTTCGGCTTGAGTTAAATCCATCTTGTCGTTTAAGAAGGCACGCTCTGAAAACTCACCTGGACGCGCAGCACGCACGCCTGAGATCGCGAGGATTCGTTTGATTAGCATATCCATCACCACCGGACCGCCGTGGCCTTGCAGCTCTAACACGTCTTCGCCAGTAAACGAATGTGGGTTAGGGAAGAAAAGCGCGATACCTTGGTCGAGTTCGATGCCATCGTGAGATTTAAACGGCAGGTACTCAGCGTAGCGAGGCTTAAGTGTTTTTCCTGTTACTTCTAGGGCAACCTGAGTCGCCAATGGGCCGGAAACGCGGATAATACCGACGCCACCACGGCCTGGCGCGGTCGCTTGAGCAACAATCGTATCTGTAGTCATAGGTGTGCCTGCTAGCATGTGAAAGCCAAAGAGGGCATTCACGATTAATCAATTAGCTGAATTGTAATCAGCTAAAAACAAAAAGGCGACCTTTTGGTCGCCTTTCTTTATCTCTTTCTATTATCGAACTTACTTAGAATGTAAGCCTTTCTTTTCCAGTGCGCGGTAGATAAGCGTTTGCTGAATTAGAGTTACGATGTTCGATACTAGCCAGTAAAGAACCAGACCTGAAGGGAAGAACAGGAAGAAGAATGTGAACATAACCGGCATAAAGGTCATGATCTTCTGCTGCATTGGATCCGTTACAGTTGTCGGGCTCATCTTCTGGATTAGGAACATTGAAGCACCCATCAGAAGTGGCAAGATGTAGTATGGGTCTTGTGCTGAAAGGTCAGTAATCCAACCGAAGAACGGTGAGTGACGCAGTTCAACAGACTCCATTAGTGCCCAGTATAGCGAAATGAAGATAGGCATTTGAAGAAGGATAGGTAAACAGCCACCTAGTGGGTTTACTTTCTCTTTCTTGTAAAGCTCCATCATTTCTTGGCTCATGCGTTGACGGTCGTCGCCAATACGCTCACGCATTGCAGTCAGCTTAGGCTGAAGCATACGCATTTTCGCCATAGACGTGTACTGAGCTTTCGTTAGTGGGTACATAGCACCACGAACGATGAAAGTTAGACAGATGATTGCCAGACCCCAGTTCACAACGATGCCTTGAATGAACGAAAGCAGAGTATGAAGTGGTTTAGCTATGAACCATAACCAACCGTAGTCAACTACTAGGTCTAGGTTTGGTGCAACAGCAGCCATTTGATCTTGAAGTTTAGGACCAACCCAAAGCGTTGCTTTGAAGCTTGCTTCGTCGCCAGTAGCGATGGTTTTGTTCGGCATGCGAACACCGATGTCGCCAAGGTTACCAATTACACGAGTGTAAAGGTTGCTGCCTGCTTCGTCGCGTGGAATCCAAGCACTTGCAAAATAGTGTTGAATCATCGCTGCCCAACCTTGACCGTTTGCTAGGTTAAGAGAAAGGTTGCGATCTTGCATGTCGTCGAAGCTGTATTTTTTGTAACGCGTATCTTCCGTAGAGTAAGCACCACCACGGTAAGTTGGCATTGTTAGGCTACCACCGTCATCCATAACGTTTTGACGTAGGTGAGCGTACATGCCGAATGTTGCGTTATTGCCAGAGTTGTTGACTACATCGTATTCAACGTCAATCGCGTAGCTGCCGCGCTTAAGGACGAATGTTTTTGTGTAATCCAGGCCGTTCGCTTGGTAAGTCATTGGGATGCGTAGTTCATCTTGACCTTCAGCCAACGTGAAGCTGTCTGCTGAAACCGTGTAGCTAGGGCGGTTAGTGCTGCTTAAATCGATACCTTGAGGACCCACTAGACCGCTTTGAGCGATAAATTGGTGACCAGGCTCGTTTTTAAGAAGAACAAAAGTATCTTCAGAATCGAACTCAGCAGAGTAATCGTTTAGGTTTGCTGTAACGACATCACCACCAACCGTATCAATTGACAGAGTCAGAACATCAGTTGTTACTGTGATAGTTTTAGCAGAAGCAACTTGACCAGGAGCCGGGTCTAGATCATCTGCATAAGATGGCGCTGGTAGGGTGCTGCCAGATTGTGCCTGCTCAACCGCTTGTGGAGCTGGGTTCTGAGCTACGTTCCATTGTTGGAACAGTAGGAAAGAAACCAAAGCCAATGCGATTAACAGGATATTACGTTGAGAATCCATCGTTATTTATCTCTGTCTTGTTTTTGGACTGGTGGAACGGGGTCAAAGCCCCCTTCGTTCAAAGGATGGCATTTTAATAGACGTTTGCCTGATAACCAACACCCTTTTACAAAACCGTGAGCTTTCAACGCTTCTATCGCATATAAAGAGCAGGTTGGAGTAAATCGGCAGCGTGGGCCGATGAGTGGACTAATAAACCATCTATAAAAATAGATGGGTATTAGCGCTATCCACGCGAAGGGCGAGACAGGCGAAGCCATAATTTGTCGAGTAGCTTGAACATTTCTTCATTGCTTAAATCTTGCGCGCTCTTCTTAGCGATTACAACATAATCTTTGTTAGGAAGTTTGTGTTGAGTGTTACGAAAGCTTTCACGAGTAAGACGCTTGAATCGATTACGACCCACGGCGGTTTTAATCTGCTTTTTCGGAACGGCTAATCCAAGGCGAGGATTTGAAAGAGAGTTATTTCGGGCAATGATGGTGAAATGAGGGGAGCCTGCTCGATGAGCTTGCTTGAAGACATTCTGATAATGTTCGGGAGTTAACAAGCGTAACTCCCGACCGAAGGCTAGCTTATTCAAAATAATCAAAGATTACTTAGAAAGACGCTTACGGCCTTTTGCACGACGTGCATTGATTGTTGCGCGACCGTTCTTAGTAGCCATGCGAGCACGGAAACCGTGTGTACGCTTACGCTTTAGAACTGTAGGTTGAAAAGTGCGTTTCATTGTAATTACCTTACTGATCAGTAGTTTTAGGTTTTTGTTAAACCCGGCGTGGGCATTTTTTCTCTTCTTTATATAAGAAAGGAAAACCGACGCCTCTCAACAAAGAGGCGGAATTGTAATCACTGTCACAAAAAGTGTCAATGATTGGGTTAACTAAAATTCCGGTCGGGGGATTATACGTAGAATAACTAAAATCACAAGGATCCTTATTCGATCCCGACCTTATTTAAGAATTTCTTTAATTTAGGATCCTGTGGATTACCAAAAATATCCTGTGGAGATCCCTGTTCGACAATGTGGCCATCAGCCATGAAGATCACTCTGTCTGCGACCTCTCTAGCGAACTGCATTTCATGCGTAACCACCAGCATGGTTTGATGCTGATTTGCCAGTTTTTTCATTAAGTTAAGGACTTCACCAACCCACTCAGGATCAAGCGCTGAAGTCGGCTCATCAAACAGTAAAAGCTCTGGTTGTAGAGCCATTGCACGGCCAATACCAACCCGTTGCTGCTGGCCACCAGAGAGCGCGGCTGGGTAGCTATCAGCTTTCTCTCCTAAGCCAATGTCGTCGAGTATTTGTTGTGCTTTTTCATGGGCTTGCTTCTTTTTCCAACCACGAACGGTAATCAAACCTTCAGCTATATTCTGTCTCGCGGTTTGGTGAGCAAATAGTGCATAGTTTTGGAATACAAAACCAGTCTTACGACGCAGTGCAAGCACCTCTGCTTTGGTGTGTTTCTGAGCATCAACCTTAATATCATCAATCGAAATAATACCTTGATCGGCTTGCTCTAGAAAATTCACACAACGCAGCAGGGTAGACTTACCCGTACCACTTGAACCTATGATGACAATTATCTCACCTTGTTTGATTTCTAGGTCGATCCCTTTCAAAACTTCGGTGTCACCAAACTGCTTGTGGATATTTTGTAATTTGATCATCGTACATACGCCTTATTCAGTTTCACTTCGGCCCAAATTTGAATACGAGTGAGGATAACCACTACGCCCCAGTAAATCAGCGCGACTGCTAAGAAAGCCTCGAAGAAGCGGAAACTTGAAGAAGCTTCCATCTGAGCTTTAGCCATGATTTCGGCTACACCTAAGGTGAATGCAAGTGAAGTCGACTTGATCATGTCGATGAAATAGTTCATTAAAGAAGGCAGTGCTACGCGGGTTGCTTGCGGCAAGATCACTCGGCGCATCGCTTGACTGGTTGTCATACCGACTGAGAGGCTGGCTTCCATCTGGCTACGATCAATACCGATAATCGCGGCACGAATACTTTCTGCCATATACGCGGCAAAGTGCAGGGTTAAGCCAATTACAGCGGCGCTGAAAGCATCCAACCCAACCATCCACGGGAATACTTGTGGTAAGCCGTAATAAAGGAGGAAAAGCTGTACCAACAGTGGTGTGCCTCGAAAGAAGCTAATGTACAGCTGGCTCAGTTGGTCGAGTACTGGGATTTTGAATACACGAATATTCGCCAGTATCAGAGACAGGATCAGAGCAAAGAACAAGCCCCAAGTCGCCATCTCCATCGTGGTGCCTAAATACTTCAGTAGTATTGGCAACAGCTCTAGCATGTAATTAAAGTCAAATCCCATAATCTATCTCGTATTAGTATTGGAAGTGTTGTTCTATTTGGAAATACTGTTCTATCAGGCTTTTAATCAGTGCACAAAAGCAAAAAGCCCACCGCCGTGTAAAGCAGTGGGCCTCGAATGGAGATAGTGAGTGATTACTTCTGAGTAATGTCCGCACCAAACCATTTCTGAGAGATACTTTCTAGCGTACCATCTGCGCGCATTGCTGCTAATGCTTGGTTTACTTCTGCTTGCAGTTTTTTACCGTTGTCGTTGTCCACGAAAGGCCAAGCGTTTTCAATGGTTTCGAATGGCTGACCCGCTAGCTGTAATGGTAGCCCCGTCTTCTTGATAAGCTCTAGTGCTGATAGGCGATCCATTACGAATGCATCGGCACGACCAAGAGCGACATCATGCTCAATACCTGTATCGTAGGTTTTAACATTGATCTTGCCATCTTTATCGTAGCTGCGAAGCAGTTGTTCAAAGTTTGAACCTAGGTTTACCGCAACCGTCTTGCCATCAAGGTCTTCGATACCCTTAATGCTGTCATTACCTTTACGAACGGTAATTTGTGCACCGTCTACTACGTATGGATCTGCGAATAGGTATTTCGCTTTACGTGCATCCGTCATTGTAATTTGGTTTGAAATGGTATCGATACGACCCGTTTCAAGAAGACCAAAAAGACCAGAGAAGTTTGCCGTTACGTATTCAACCTTGTAATCGTTACGCTTACCGATCTCATCCCATAAATCCACTTCAAAACCTTGTAGTTGGTCTTGTTTAACGAACGTAAACGGGAAGTAGCGACCAGACATGCCGACTTTAACTTCAGTCGCGGCTTGAACAGTAGCAGCAGAGAGTGCGATAGCCGCAATTGCAGCCTTAATCCAGTTATTCATTTGGTAACTCCTTATATTTATAGGGTTGGATGTTACTGGGAAAATGCTCAATAGAATAAATAACCAGATGTTATTAACCATAACCAGATCGCATTCTCGATTTGGGGATAACTAGCAAGGATCCGGGCATAAGTGGATCATTGTGTGAGTAAATTAGGGGCAAGATGTGTGGATCCACCGATTATTTACAAATTTATTGTGAATAACTTGGATCTTATTCACTGGATCTGTGATCAATTGCTGGTGATCTGACTTATCAACAGGTAAAATTAACGGTCATTTCATATAACTTAAATAGAGTGGGGCACCGTGTCATCTTCGCTTTGGTTGCAATGCTTGCAACAGCTTCAAGAAGAGTTACCAGCTACAGAATTCAGTATGTGGGTACGTCCGTTACAAGCGGAGCTCAATGGTAATACTCTAACTCTATTTGCACCAAACCGATTTGTACTCGATTGGGTGCGCGATAAGTACCTAAATAGCATTAACCGTTTGCTACAAGAATATTGTGGTAATGATATCCCGCATCTTCATTTTGAAATTGGGAACAAACGAGTTACTGCTCCAAAATCTGAGACTATCGCCCCAGCTCGTACCCGTACAGCCGCTGATGTGGCCGCTGAATCGTCAGCACCTGCGCAGTTACAAGCTCGTAAGCCTGTTCACAATATCTGGCGTGATGAAGAGCCTGTAGCGGTTGATCTTAACCACCGTTCAAACGTAAACCCAAAACATAAGTTCAATAACTTTGTTGAGGGTAAATCAAACCAATTGGGTTTGGCGGCGGCACGTCAGGTTTCTGATAATCCAGGAACAGCTTATAACCCGTTGTTTTTATACGGTGGCACCGGTTTAGGTAAGACACACTTGTTGCATGCGGTGGGTAATGCCATTGTTGATAATAAGCCGAATGCGAAAGTGGTTTACATGCATTCTGAGCGTTTTGTTCAGGATATGGTGAAGGCGTTACAAAATAACGCGATTGAAGAATTTAAGCGCTACTACCGTAGTGTTGATGCTTTGCTTATCGATGATATCCAATTTTTCGCGAATAAAGAGCGCTCTCAAGAAGAGTTCTTCCATACCTTTAATGCGCTGCTTGAAGGCAACCAACAGATCATCCTAACCTCTGACCGTTATCCAAAAGAGATCAACGGGGTAGAGGATCGTCTTAAATCTCGCTTCGGCTGGGGTTTGACGGTAGCGATTGAGCCTCCTGAGCTTGAGACTCGTGTTGCGATCTTAATGAAGAAAGCCGAAGACCACCAAATTCACCTTGCGGATGAAGTGGCATTCTTTATTGCTAAGCGTTTACGCTCTAACGTTCGTGAGCTTGAAGGCGCATTGAACCGTGTTATTGCGAATGCAAACTTCACTGGCCGTCCGATCACGATCGATTTCGTGCGTGAAGCACTGCGTGACTTGCTTGCCCTGCAAGAAAAACTCGTCACCATTGATAACATTCAAAAGACAGTCGCTGAATACTACAAAATCAAAGTTGCTGATCTATTATCTAAACGTCGTTCTCGTTCTGTTGCTCGTCCACGCCAACTGGCGATGGCACTGGCTAAAGAGTTAACTAACCACAGCTTGCCTGAGATTGGCGATGCATTCGGTGGCCGTGACCACACGACCGTACTGCATGCTTGTCGTAAGATTGCTCAGTTGCGTGAAGAGAGCCACGACATTAAAGAAGATTATTCGAACTTGATTCGTACCCTTTCTTCTTAATACACAGTATTCTTAACCTTAATAAGCAGAATATTGGCCACGTACTATTACGCAGTGCCATTTAGACCGTAAGAGCAAGATATGAAATTTACCATTGAACGTAGTCACCTGATTAAGCCATTACAACAAGTATCTGGCGCACTCGGTGGCAGGCCAACGCTTCCAATTCTAGGAAATCTACTGATTAAAGTAGAAGATAACGTGTTGTCGATGACAGCAACGGATCTAGAAGTTGAACTGATCAGCCGTGTAACGCTTGAAGGTGATTTCGAAGCGGGCAGCATTACTGTACCTTCACGTAAATTCCTAGATATCTGTCGTGGCTTGCCAGACAACTCAGTGATCACTGTGGTATTGGATGGCGACCGTATTCAGGTTCGTTCTGGTCGTAGCCGCTTCTCATTAGCAACATTACCTGCGGCAGATTTTCCAAACATTGAAGACTGGAGCAGTGAAGTTGAAGTGTCAGTGACACAAGCTGAGCTACGTGGTCTTATCGAGAAAACCCAATTCTCAATGGCGAACCAAGATGTTCGTTATTACCTCAACGGCATGTTGTTTGAGATTGAAGGTTCAATCCTACGAAGTGTCGCAACTGATGGTCACCGTATGGCGGTATCTCAAGCACAATTGGGTGCCGATTTTGCTCAGAAGCAGATCATTGTTCCTCGTAAAGGTGTGCAAGAGTTAGTGAAGCTACTGGATGCACCAGAGCAACCGGTAACGCTGCAAATTGGTAACTCTAATGTGCGTGCTGAAGTGAACAACTATGTATTCACTTCTAAGCTGGTTGATGGTCGTTTCCCTGATTATCGCCGCGTAATGCCGCAAAATACTACCAAGACACTTGAAGCTGGTTGTGATGAATTACGTTCAGCATTTTCTCGTGCGGCGATTCTGTCGAACGAAAAATTCCGTGGTGTTCGCGTTAATCTTGTCGATAGCGAGATGCGCATTACCGCGAACAACCCAGAACAAGAAGAAGCGGAAGAAGTGTTAGATGTTAACTTCGACGGTGACGCGCTAGAGATTGGCTTCAACGTAAGCTACGTATTGGATGTTCTGAACACACTACGTTGTGAGCAAGTTCGAATCTCAATGTCAGACGCCAATGCGAGTGCTCTTATCGAGAACGCACAAGACGACAGCGCGATGTACGTTGTTATGCCTATTCGCTTATAAGCGTTGTTTGTGATGTTTACTGATCAACAACGTTTACCTATCGAGTCGTGATTGAAGATTAATATGAAGACGTTATGCCTTTATCGCGCTTAATCGTTAAGCAGTTTAGAAATATAGAAGCCTGTGACATTCAACCGTCATCAGGCTTTAACTTTCTTATAGGGGCTAACGGGAGCGGAAAAACCAGTGTCCTTGAAGCGGTATATCTGCTCGGACATGGTCGCTCATTTAAGAGTTCACTCACCGGCCGTATCATACAAAACGAGTGCAGTGAGCTGTTTGTACATGGCCGTTTTATGACCTCGGATCAATTTGAGCTGCCAATTGGCATTAATAAGCAGCGCGATGGCACAACAGAGGTTAAAATAAGCGGTCAAACTGGGCAAAAATTGGCTCAGTTAGCTCAGGTTTTACCTTTGCAGTTGATTCACCCGGAAGGGTTTGATTTACTAACCGATGGACCTAAGCATCGCCGCGCATTCATTGATTGGGGAGTCTTCCACAGTGAGTCCGGCTTTTATGATGCATGGGGCAGGGTAAAGCGCCTCAATAAGCAGCGAAACGCCTTATTGAAAACGGCAAAAAACTATCGAGAACTGAGCTATTGGGACCAAGAATTGGCCCGTTTAGCGGAAAGTATCAGCCAGTGGCGTGCCACTTACGTTGAACAGCTTAAAGAAGTCGCCGAAGAAATCTGTGCGACCTTCCTTCCTGAGTTTGAGATAAAGATTAACTATTATCGTGGTTGGGACAAAGACACCCCATATGCCGATATTTTAGAAAAGAATTTTGAAAGGGATCAGCAGCTTGGTTACACCTTTAGTGGGCCAAACAAAGCGGATCTGAAGATAAAAGTGAACGGCACTCCAGTGGAAGATGTCTTGTCACGAGGTCAATTGAAGTTGATGGTGTGCGCGCTGCGAGTAGCACAAGGGCAACACATCACTCAAATGACAGGTAAGCAGTGCATCTATTTGATAGATGACTTTGCTTCCGAATTAGATAGCCAACGCCGAGCACGTCTTGCTGAGTGTTTAAAGGCGACCCAGGCTCAAGTTTTTGTAAGCTCTATTACCGCTGATCAGATTGCAGATATGCATGACGAAAATAGCAGGATGTTTCATGTGGAACATGGCAAAATAGAGCAAGGATAATTAGTCAGAGAGTAACTATGTCAGATAATTACGATTCATCGAGTATTAAAGTACTGAAGGGTCTGGATGCGGTACGTAAGCGTCCTGGAATGTACATTGGCGACACGGATGATGGTACCGGTCTGCACCACATGGTTTTTGAGGTGGTAGATAACTCTATTGATGAAGCGCTAGCTGGTCACTGTAATGACATCATTGTAACTATCCATGAAGATAGCTCAGTGTCTGTAAGCGATGACGGCCGTGGTATTCCAACAGAATTGCACCCAGAAGAAAAAGTATCAGCAGCAGAAGTAATCATGACGGTTCTTCACGCTGGTGGTAAGTTCGATGATAACTCGTACAAGGTATCTGGTGGTCTGCACGGTGTTGGTGTTTCAGTAGTTAACGCACTTTCTAAGCAAGTTACTCTTACTATCCACCGCGGTGGCAAAATCCACACTCAAACCTACAGCCACGGTGAGCCTCAAGCGCCATTAGCGGTTATCGGTGACACGGATAAAACAGGTACAGAGATTCGTTTCTGGCCGAGTGAAGAAACCTTCACTAACATCGAGTTCCATTACGACATTTTAGCTAAGCGTCTACGTGAGCTATCATTCTTGAACTCAGGTGTATCAATTAAGCTAATTGATAAGCGTGAAGAAGACAAAATGGATCACTTCGAATACGAAGGCGGTATCCAAGCGTTTGTTGAACACCTTAATACCAACAAAACACCAATCATCCAAAAGATTTTCCACTTTGATTCAGAGCGTGATGACGGCATTACCGTTGAAGTTGCAATGCAGTGGAACGATGGTTACCAAGAGAACATCTACTGTTTCACCAACAACATCCCTCAACGCGATGGTGGTGCTCACTTAGCGGGTTTCCGTGCTGCACTAACGCGTACCTTGAACAGCTTCATGGATAAAGAAGGTTTCTCGAAGAAAGCGAAGACTTCAACATCAGGTGATGATGCTCGTGAAGGTTTGACTGCGATTGTTTCGGTGAAAGTGCCAGATCCTAAGTTCTCAAGCCAAACGAAAGACAAGCTGGTTTCTTCAGAAGTGAAGTCTGCCGTTGAGTCTACGATGGGTGAGAAGTTATCTGAGTTCCTAATTGAGAACCCAGGTGAAGCGAAAATCGTTTGTTCTAAAATTATCGATGCAGCGCGTGCTCGTGATGCAGCGCGTAAAGCTCGTGAGATGACTCGTCGTAAAGGCGCATTAGATTTAGCGGGTCTTCCAGGTAAACTAGCTGACTGTCAGGAAAAAGATCCTGCACAGTCTGAACTATATATTGTGGAAGGAGACTCTGCTGGCGGATCAGCTAAGCAGGGGCGTAACCGTAAGAACCAAGCAATCCTACCGCTTAAAGGTAAAATCCTTAACGTAGAGAAAGCGCGTTTCGATAAAATGCTGTCTTCTCAAGAAGTCGCAACGCTAATCACAGCCCTTGGTTGTGGTATTGGTCGTGATGAATACAACCCAGATAAACTGCGTTACCATAACATCATCATCATGACCGATGCCGATGTCGATGGTTCTCACATCCGTACTCTGCTACTGACGTTCTTCTACCGTCAAATGCCTGAGCTGATTGAACGTGGTTACATCTACATTGCTCAACCGCCACTTTACAAAGTGAAGAAGGGTAAGCAAGAGCAGTACATCAAAGATGAAGATGCGATGAACCAGTATCAAGTATCTTTGGCTTTAGACAATGCAGAACTGCACGTAAATCCTGAAGCACCTGCGTTTGCCGGTGAAGGCTTAGAGAAGCTTGTTCAGCAATACAATGCAGGCATCAAGCTGGTTGATCGTATGAGCCGCCGCTACCCACGCGCATTGGTTCACGAACTGATTTACGTTCCTCGCCTAACCGCTGAGCAGTGTCATGATGACGCGGTGGTTGAAGCTTGGGGTAAGCAGCTAGTAGAGCAGCTAAACGGTAAAGAAGCGGGTGCAAGCCAATACAGCCTTGAAGTTGAAAAACACGAAGAGCTAGGTTTAAGCGTTCCTAAGATTGTGGTTCGTACTCATGGTGTGACTCATGAACACGTATTGAGCATTGATCTTATTAACTCTAAAGAGTTTGGTAAGTTAGCGGATCTTTCTGAAGCTCTTGAAGGCTTGATTGAAGAAGGTGCTTACATTAAACGTGGTGAGCGTACTCAAGAAGTTTCTAGCTTCGTTGAAGCTCTTAACTGGTTAGTGAAAGAGTCTCGTCGTGGTCTAAGCCTACAACGATACAAAGGTCTAGGTGAGATGAACCCTGATCAACTTTGGGAAACAACAATGGATCCTGAAACTCGTCGTATGATGCAAGTAACGATTGAAGATGCTGTTGGTGCTGATCTGTTGTTTACAACGTTGATGGGTGATCAAGTTGAGCCTCGTCGTAACTTCATTGAAGAGAACGCACTGAAGGTAGCGAACTTAGACGTTTAGTATCTTTGATACTTCGCTCTTTCGCTTAATTTCTGTGTTAGAGGTGCTCACATACATTCGTATGCTCCGCGCCTCTTCCTTGAACTAAAACGAAATAGTTTCGTCTCAAAAACTCAATATCTTATTGAAAAGACTGTCAGAAATGACGGTCTTTTTTTGTTTTTAAGTGATTGAAAAATATTGGATTGGAAAAATAATTGAAAATAAACGCTTGAAACTGATTCGCTCAATCCACATATCTAGTTGTGAAGAGGATGACTGTCTTGCTCTACAAGAGAAGAAACAGAACCTTCATAATCGTTGCTAGAGTATCGCTCAATAGAGGATAACTTTGGCAGCACACAATTTAAAAATTGATTCATTGCCATGTCCCAGTGTTGTCGCCAAACGAGGTGAAACCCGTGGAATGCGAACTGAATCCCTTAGCTGTTTACTGGATCTCTCACAGGTTCGATCTCAGTAAAATTCACGGCTAAGACTATTGCTTACTAAAAGGATAGCATTATGAGAACTGTAGATTTCACTCCACTTTACCGCAACGCAATCGGCTTCGATCGTCTATTCAACATGATGGAAGCGAACACATCGAAGAACTCTTCTGGCGGTTACCCTCCATACAACATCGAGCAAAAAGACGAGAACAACTACCGTATTACTATGGCCGTTGCTGGTTTTGCTGATGACCAATTAGATCTTACTCAGAAAGAGAACATGCTAATTGTTAAAGGTGAGCGTAAAGCAGAAGCAGAGAAAACCTTCGTATACCAAGGTATCGCAGAGCGTGATTTCGAGCGTAAATTCCAACTGGCAGACTACGTAAAAGTGGTGGGCGCAAGCATGGAAAATGGTCTTCTTCACATCGACCTAGAACGCGAAATCCCAGAAGCGATGCAACCACGTAAGATTGCTATTAATGGTAATAGTCTTCTAGAAGGTTAAGCGTTATTAGCTCATTTAAGCTAATAAATCTCGGGAAGTAGAAGTGAAAGAGCACCAGTACCTTGAAGAAGGTCGGTGCTCTTTTTTGTTTGTCCTATCATCGTCATTCCATAGAGGGAGGAGCGACCGAGTAGGGAATCTCTATTTACTTTCGCTGTAAGCCTTTTTCACTTCTTCTGCAATAATATTAATGCCTTTTTGCATCGCCTCATCATCTTGTACGTAGTTCATGCGTAAGCACTGGTGAGCATGATCCCACTCGTCTTCTTGGCCGATAAAGAAGTATTCACCCGGAACAATCAATACGCCACGAGCTTTCAGGCGGTCGTACAGCTCCATGGTGGTAATCGGCAGCTCATCAAACCATAGCCATAAGAAAATAGCGCCTTCAGGCTTGTGGATACGGAAGCGAGGGTCATCGATCGCTTCTTGTAAAAGCTCAACCGCACGTAGAGATTTCTCTTTATAGAAAGGTTTGATTACTTCACTGCTCAAACGCAATAAATCGCCTTTTTCAATCATATGATTGGCAATTGCCGGCCCAACACTGCTCGGCGCTAAGCTGATAATGCCATTCATGTTAGTCAGAGCTTGTGTTACTTCTTCGCTCGCAATCACGATACCGCAACGTACACCCGGTAAACCAAGCTTAGATAAGCTCATGCACAGAATCGTATTTTCATTCCAGAACGGTTCGACATCTTCAAAGATGATGTTTGGAAACGGCAGGCCGTAAGCATTATCGATCAGTAGTGGGATGTTGTTTTCGCGCGCCAGTTTATCCAGTTTACGCACTTCTTCGTCGGTCAGTACGTTACCGGTTGGGTTGGTTGGGCGAGAAGCACAGATAGCGGCAACCGAGTCGTCAACCTTTAGCTGTTCAAAATCAACGTGGTATTTGAACTGCCTGTTTTCAAGCAGTTCGATCTCTGGGTGGTAAGAGATAAAAATATCGTCATCAATGCCCGCATCGCCGTAGCCGATGTATTCCGGTGCGATCGGCAACAAGATTTTCTTGTGAGAACCGTCTGGCTGTTGACCCGCTAATAGGTTGAATAGGTAAAAGAAGCCACTCTGACTGCCATTAGTCAGGCTGATGTTCTTCTCGCTGATGTCCCAACCATAGGTCTCTTTCAGCATTGCCGCTAACGATTTGATGAAGCTGTCTTTGCCCTGCGGACCATCGTAGTTGGCGAGGGCGGCGATGAGTTCTCCACTGGCGAGCATGTCGGCACTGGCTTGGTTAAAGTAATCGAGCATGGCTGGGATCGCGGCTGGGTTACCACCACCGAGCATGATTGCACCAGGAGTGCGCAGGCCATCATTTAAATCATCCATTAAACGAGTGATTCCAGAGTATCGATTAAACTTTTCACCAAACTTTGAGAATTGCATTGCTTCGTATACCTAATTCATTGTGATTATTATTCGTAGATTATGATCAATCTTATGAACCCGAGCGTGGCGGGTTACAGTGGGTAATCTTTGAACATACCGCAATGTTTTTGCGGCGCAAAGCACGAATTGCCCTCACACGAAAAAAACTTCTCTTCTCACCACTCCCGTTTAATCACTTTTTTCACTTTAAACTGAACTCAAACTGAATAGAACGACGGCAAATGTCAGAGCAATGTGAGGAAGGTCACTCTTGGATTGCTCAAAAATAGCGCACTGAATATTATTTCCTCCGAAGAAAAAACAACCTATCTATCTTTTGGAGAAACGAATGTTAACTAATTTATTTGTTAGAACTCAGCTATTTATTCAATCTTTTAATAATGATCAACGTGGTGTTACAGCGATTGAATACGCAATCCTAGGTGTGTGTATGTCAGCAATCGTATTGGCTGTATTTAACGACTCTCTTCGTGAAGCTTTAGAAGGAGCTATCACAACCATCACTAATAATATTGAAGCCGCTAATTCGTCGCCAAGTGTAGGTTAATTAATGCCTCATAAACTGTGGTGGTTAATTCCCTTAGCCACCATGGCTGCAATCGTCAGTTATCAAGATATCCGATACCGAAAAATACCTAATGGAGTGGTGGTAGCTGTTGCTCTCTTGGGTGTTTTTTATATCTGTCAAACCGAAAAGTTTGAGCAGTTTTATAACTTTTTCATAGTGTTAGCCGTCGGCGCAGTTTTATTTCATTTCAATGTTATAGCTGCTGGAGACAGTAAATTATTGGCTGCATTCAGTTTAATGGTATCGCCCAATATGATGTTGTTGGCGGTTAATGTAATTTTATTTGCAGGTGGAACCCTAGCGATTACTCAGTGGGTATTAGGAAAAACAACCGGTAATTCTGAGTGGATAAACAGAGGTGTTCCTTATGGGGTACCTATTTGTATAGGAAGCCTACTAGGTATAGCTGCATCGTTATAGGTGAATCATGAACTCCAAAATCATTCTTGGCTTAGCGTTCCTCGCTATATCTATAGGCCTCTATGGTGTGGTGAATGTACCGATGGATACTTTCCCCGTTCAGCCTGAAGAACCCATTATAGAAGTGACTTTTAAGGTATGGAAACTCACTCACCCGGCAGTGAAAGGTCAGCAGCTGAAGCGTAGCGACTTCGTTATAGAGTACTTGCCTGAAGCTCGTGCAGCGCTATTGGGAATCGATCGAAACATTGAGTTAGATTGGAATGCTCCTCAATTCGCAGTGCATGACATTGCCGCATATGAGCTGGTGGACTCGAATATGTTGACATCTCCCGGAGACAGTCAGTACTTACAGGCGGTGATCCGCCCTGGATTTGTGCCTTATAACGTTACGGTACCGGGAAGAGATGTATTGGGTGGCACCATCGCAGTCGGAGATTTAGTCGACATATCTGTTCTTTCAACGCCGGATCAGAACTTATCAAGTGAGGATACGGTGTCAGATATCCAACATCTCACTATGGTGCCATTACTGGCTCAAATACCGGTTTTGGACATGGTGACGTCAGAAAAAGCAGTGAGCACGTTAACGTTGGAAAAAGAGACTCAGGTGACATTGATCTTACAAGTGACGAATCAACAACTGGCACAACTCACGGTGGCACAGCGGATTGCAGAAGTGGCCGTGCACAAGTCATTGGGTAAGGAATTTTCTGATGATCTAGAAGCTGATTCTTCAGACATCATTCCAAGCAGTGGCGGCACTGGTGGAATTCGTGAATACCGTTTTGAGTAGGGCGTTAACCATGAAAACAACAATGTTGACTTTAGTATTGGTTCTGCTGCTTCCATTCGAGGTTTTGGCTCAAGGCTCGACTAATTTAGCTCAGGGAGAAGCTAAAACCTTTTCGATTCGAGGGGAAATCGCTTCTGTTTTTATCTCAGGGAAGAATATTGCAGATTACCAAGTGATTGATAGTAATAAGGTCGTGGTGTTTGGGAAGAATATCGGATCTGCCTCGTTTATCGCATTTGATGCGAAAGGGCGTGAATTATTTAACCGCTTATTGTTGGTGAATAAAAGTTATCGCGAAATAGAGCAACAAATTGATGTGTTATTTCCCGATGCGGAAGTGTTTGTAGCAGGCATCGGTGAGAACGTTGTTCTGAGTGGTGTCGTCGCTAATGAACAGGAAAAGGATAACATTCACCAGTTGGTGGGTGAGCTTTTGGGGAAAACAGCGAACTCAACCTCTTTTCAAATGAGTGATGAAGAGAGTGACGACATTGATGTGGGTTTTATGACTCAACTTAATTACGCAGGCGTCGTGAATAATATCGAAATATCAGCGACTAAGCAGGTGAACGTTAAGTTGACCATTGCAGAGGTATCGCACTCTTTTATGCAAGACTTCGGCATCAAGATGGGCAGCAATGGTACGCCCGGCATATTTGTGGATCAACTTACTCATTTTAGTGCTAGCGATATTGTCTCTGTTATTTCAGCTTTAGGTACCGATAGCGTTGGTCAAGTTCTAGCTGAACCTAATTTGTCGGTGATTTCAGGTGAGAAAGCGAGTTTCTTAGTGGGTGGAGAACTGCCCGTTGTGACGGTTATAGATGGTGCAACCAACGTTGAATATAAGGAATTCGGTGTGCGACTGGAATTACTGGCTAAGGTGCTTCGAGATGACAAAATTAAGCTAGCACTGACACCAGAGGTTAGCTCCCTAGATGGTAGTTACAGCAGTGACAACTTTGATTTACCAGCATTAAGAACACGACGCGCCCAGACAACCGTGGAACTGGGGGATGGACAAAGCTTCGTTCTTGGTGGGTTGCTTAACAGTGAAGAGAAAGAGTCACTGACTCGAATTCCCTACATTGGTGATATACCTATTATCGGTGCTTTGTTTCGCCATACAGGAACCGAACGTAGTAAAACTGAGTTAGTCATTGTAGCGACCGTTAATTTAGTTCAACCAGTCAAAGCGGAGCAGATCCAATTACCGACGATGAAAAAGACTAGCACGCTCAAGCGCTTTTTTGGACTAGGCAGTGGCTATGAACAATCACAACAAAAGTGGGCTGATGAAGTTTTGTCTGCTGGAGGGTTTAGCCAATGAAATCATTGATGGTTACTTTGTTTACCGCCGTCATTGTTACAGGGTGTGTTGACCGTATATCGGAGCCTCGCGGAACGGAAGTTGAAGTTTTTCCTGTGACTTATCAACTTAAACTTCGCTCTGACCAACCCCTGTTGGTGACCAGAAAAGTGAGTGAGTTTATCTTGGGTTACCCTAAAAATGTAAAGGTGGCGCAATGGAAAATACGTACCAAAGGGAACGGGAATCAGGCGCTTTATAAAGAGGTTGTGATCCAGTTAATCCAAGCTGGTGTGATGTCGAGTCAGATTGAATACAGTCAAATAGGTTATAGCCCAAATGAGCATAACTCAAACGCATCAGATCCGTTACCACTAGAGAGTCGCTTTGACTTAAGTCTTTCAGTCACAACATATAAGACCAAACTAGAAATTTGCCGCCAGGAACGGGTCGGCGAGTATGGGAATGGAAGCTTAGGGTGCAATGTGGACACGAGCCGTTGGCAGTCAATGGTCAACCCGCACAAAGCAATCTAATTACTAACTGTTAGAGAATTTCAGATGTTTGATTTAGTGAATAAACTAAACAGTGCGGAACCTAAAAAATCGGAGAAACAGAATCGTTGTGCGATGCTTTTCCAAACCGAGATATGCCGCGACTTCATCCAAAAATCGTTCAGATTTGAAGGGTTGATTGAGCCTAGCTCGTTCGCCAGCCAAGACACAAATGTGACTAGATTAGAGCAATACCCAGATGTTGAAGTGGTATTTGTTGAATTAAATCAAAGCCAAGATATTGTCGCTGATGCTCAGTTATTGACTCATACCTTACCTCCTCATGTGTCAGTGATCATTATTGGCAGTGAAGATACCATATCCATCATTCGAGCCTTAAGACAGTTGGGTTTCTATTACTTGTTTTGGCCAGCGGGTGAAGCGGAAACGATCGATTTTTATCACAACGTTTCCCGTAACCACGCAGCACAACAAGGCGTGAGTACAAATCGTAAAGCCAAGCAAATAGCAGTCATGGGCGTGAAAGGTGGGGTCGGTACTTCACTTGTAGCGTGTGAGATATCTCGCCGTTTGGCCAAGCATCAAAATGCGAGTACTTTGCTAGTCGACTATACCTACACTGGCAGCAATATTGACGTGATGTTAGGGCTTAAGAAGTTTACTAAGCGCAGTGTTCAAAAAGGCACCCTTACTACAGGAGTGGATAATGATATCGCGACAAGCTTGGTACAAAATATTGAAAAAAATTTGTCACTTCTTGCGGTGGAATCAGATGAGTTTGGCCGTGATGAGTTATTCCAATACACCCAGTCTTTAAAGAAGCAGATGATTTCAAGTCATGCTTTTGTCGTGGAAGACTATTCTCACACTGCGACAACCAATGAAGAGTTTAGACAAGCGGTGGGGAAACTAGATGCTTTAGTCTTGGTATTTGATGCAACAGTATCGTCATTAAGAGAGCTGAATCGAATTCGTTCTGAAATCGACGTGCATTATCCCAACCTTGTCGTACTGACGGTAATGAACCGCTCTCGACCACATAACGCAGCGTCAATTAGTGAGGCGGATGTAGTTAAGTATTTTGGTCGAGAGGCAGACGCGAATTTAGTGTTTGATTTCAAAGCTAATCAATACCTACTTCAAGGTGAGTTGCTTAGTGAATCACGTTCTGAAATGAAATACGGACTGCAAACGTTAGTTGCCTTATTGATGGGAGAGAAAGTTGCGGAAAAAACAGCATTTTCATTCTTCCAGTGGTTAAAACGGTAAGGGGACGATATGGAACATGCACAGCGCATTTATTTACAACTGCGTAAGCAGATATTTGATGCACTTGATGCCAGTGTTATTGAAAGCTTACCGCGTCTAGAGTTAGAAGCTCAGTTAGCTAGCGCAGTTGATATGCTAGTGAGTCGAGATCAGTTATCTATTTCATCACTGGCAAAATCAGAATATGTCACCAGCATGGTACATGAGTTAGTTGGCCTCGGGCCTTTGCAGGTGTTGATGGATGATGACTCGATCACCGACATCATGATCAATGGCCCACAACAGGTTTATATTGAGCGTCATGGCTTAGTCGAGAAAGCACCTGTTCGATTTATCGATGAGAAGCAGTTGCTTGATATTGCTAAGCGCATCGCTAGTCGTGTTGGGCGCAGGGTCGATGAGTCTTCTCCTACTTGTGATGCCCGGTTAGATGATGGTAGCCGTGTGAATATTGTTATTCCTCCTATCACATTGGAAGGGACGTCAATCTCGATTCGTAAGTTTCAAAAACAAAGTATTGGTTTTGAAGAATTAGTTGAATTTGGGTCTCTTACTTCCGAGATGGCAGGTTTACTTCAATTAGCTGCACGTTGCCGACTCAATATTCTTGTATCTGGTGGCACGGGATCGGGAAAAACAACGTTACTTAATGCTTTATCACAGCATATATCAGAGGGTGAACGAACCGTCACTATTGAAGATACCGCTGAGTTAAGGCTTCAGCAGTCACATGTTGTTCGAATGGAAACTCGTCATGAGGGCATTGAAGGGACGGGGGCTATTACCGCTCGAGATTTAGTGATTAATTCACTGCGAATGCGCCCAGACCGAATTATTGTGGGTGAATGCCGTGGTGGTGAAGCGTTTGAAATGCTGCAAGCCATGAATACTGGGCACGATGGTTCAATGTCTACGTTGCACGCCAATACACCACGAGATGCTTTGGCTCGTGTCGAATCAATGGTGATGATGGCGACCAATAATTTGCCCTTAGAAGCGATCCGCCGCTCAATTGTAAGCGCGGTCGATTTAGTCGTTCAGGTCAGCCGATTGCATGATGGTTCTCGAAAGATCATGAATATCACTGAAGTGGTCGGTATTGAGGGAAGCAACGTGGTGTTAGAAGAGTTGTTCTCTTTCCAAACTTCACCTCACAGCCCTGATAGTCGCATTCGAGGTAGTTATGTGACATCTGGTGTTATGGCTCGTTCTGCGCTTTATGAAAAAGCCCGTTTCTTTGGTGTAGAGCAGAAGTTAACTCAAGTGATTGAGTCTATGACACTCAATCAATAGGAGTGAGATATGTATTGGTTGATTATTTTGGGTGGGGCAATACTCATGATTGTCGCGCTTAAGCCGAATAGAGCTCCCTCTGTTGATGAGTATTTATCACAGCAAGCGAAAGGTAATCTGAAAAGCGATCTGAGTTTTACGCAACAAGCGGTTAATTTTGCCAGTTTTTCTGATCGTAACTTCAAACAGAAACTTCATGTGCGTTGGGATAACTTACAGCGCCAACTTGGAAAAATGGCATTAGGTAAGGTCGTCATTTTTTCTGTTGTAGCACTGCTTGCGATCGGCACTCTTAATCAAATGTCACTGCGCTTACCTTGGTTCGAAATTTTGCCTTTGACTCTCATTACCGCTTGGTTTTTGGGTTATCTCCATTTACAGAAACGAGAGAAAAAACGCTTTGAAGAAACCTTCCCTGATGCGTTGAACATGCTGGCAAGTTCCCTTAGTGCGGGTGAAAGCATAGGGCGAGGCATTGGGTATGTAGGGAAGAAACTTGAAGGTGAGGTAGGTAAAGAGTTTAAGCTGATGAGCGAGCGCCTCAATTTAGGCGAGCCGATTGATGATGTGTTTCGTAAATCTTGTCGTCGCTTTCCGTATCCGTCGTTTCATTTTTTTGTCATTACCTTGCGAGCTAACATGCAAAGAGGGGGGCAATTAAAAGAGGTGATGTCACGTCTGAATCGACAAATGTTCGAAGCGAGAGCTGTAGAAAGAAAAAAGTTTGCTCTTACTTCAGAGGCTCGTATCTCCGCAAAAATTGTAGGAGCAACACCATTCTTCTTTCTGTTTATTTTGCAGTTTCTTAGTCCTGAAAATTTTGAGTTCGTAATGCACCACCCAGAAGGGAGACCGATTCTTTACTACCTCATCACAAGTGAAAGTATCGGCATGCTGATCATCTGGGCGTTAATGAAAAAGGTGAAGTAATGGCTTCTTCAATAAACTTCTCGAACGTTGGGTTATTTTTCGCCTGGGCCGGCGTAGCATTTGGCTTGTTGCTCATATTTTATTGGTTAGTCGTGTGTACTCAGAAAAAACACCGTATCGCAGCCTTAGCGAAACATCATCGATTGGCCGATCAGTCAAAAGAGGCAGAAATAAAACTGAATCGTTGGTTGACGCCCATGTCGACTATTTTCGTCACCTCCGAAAGTGATATTGCAGTGCGCTTTGCTAATGCAGGCGTGAGTGACATCCGGTGGGCTCAATGGTTTATGCCACTGAAGTACAGTGCGTTGTTTATCGGGCAAGTGGTTGTTGCAGGCGTGTGTTGGTTTATTGAGGTTTCGTCTGAATCATGGATCGCGATAGCTGCGGGGTGGGCTATGGTGGTTATTGTGATGCCTGACCTAGTCTTGAGCTCGATGGCTAAAAACCGTCAACGTCGAATCTCTCGTCAAATGCCGTATCTGATTGACCTAATGGCGATTTGCGTCCAAACCGGCATGACAATCGAAGCATCAATGAAATACCTCTCCATTGAAATGAAAAGCTTTGATAAAGAGCTTTCTAGCTTGTTGGAGGTGACAAACCAACGGGCTCGTTTGGTCGGAATGGAAAATGCCTTAGAGGAGTTGTATCGCAAGGTTCCATCACCAGAAGTTCGTAGTTTTGTGATGACGCTGACGCAGAGCATTCAACATGGATCCTCGATTTATAACGTGTTAACGACGTTGGCAGGCGATATTCGAGAAGTGCAAATGCTAGAGCTGGAAGAAGAAATAGGGAAGTTAGCTGCCAAGATGTCGATTCCACTGATCGTGTTTATCTTGATCCCAATTGTATTCGTAATTGCCGCTCCGGGGGTAATGAGGATGATGCTTAATGTTTAAGAAAATAATCGCGCTAACGTTAGTTTTAATGTTGGCGGCATGCAGTTCAACTCAAGCGAGTTGGCAGAAAGATAAGTCAAAAGAGGCTATCTATCAAAAAACACATAATTACGTTCAGTTAACCCGTTTGTATAAAAATCAGCTGCAGCAATACGACGCTGATGAAGTGAGAGAAAAACTCTCGAATACATATTTAGCTATGGGCGATGCTGAGTCGGCTCTGTTTTACATTGCCCCTGTTACTCAAAAACCACAACCCAGTGTGAACAGTTTATTGATGCAAGCGAAAGCATACGGTGAATTAGGTCAGTACCCAGCAGCGATCAGTAGTGCTAAACAAGTATTAGTGGAAAATGCTACACATGCGGCAGCCGAGAATTTACTGGGAACGTTTTATGGTTACAGCTATCAGTTTGATCTATCTCGTCGGTATTTTGAACGCGCGCGCGAGCATTTTTATGACTCGGTATCAGTGAATAATAATTTGGCTGTGCTCGATATTACGCAAGAGCATTATCAAGCAGCTATGGAGCGTTTATTACCATTGTATAAGCGCGGTCAGATGAACGAACAGATGATGGCAAACTTGACGTTGAGTATGGCTAAGTTGGGCCACTACCCGTTTGTCGAAAGTGTGTTGAGTGAAAGATACAGCAAGCACCAAATCCAAAAAATTTATCAGGCGTTGCGCCACCACACTCCTTATTCATTAGAGAGCCAAACGCTGGCAGTCAGTGGTCTTTCGTTATCGGAGGAGGCGGGTAATGCGATATAAGCAAAAGGGTGTCGCGAGTATAGAGTTTGCGGTGGGCTTTTTTGCTTTTTGGTTGATGTGTATGGCGTGGGTTGAGATGAGCTATATCTCGTACATTTCGGCGATCAACGACTTGGCGGTTTCAGAGGTGGCTCGCACAGCTAAAAAGGGCTCAGGAAATTATCTCGATACGGTAGATAAGGTTTTGCACCGAGAAGGCAGTATCTGGAATCAGGTTGTTAATGGCGACAATTTTCAAGTCACGATTCACTACTCTAAAAACCTGAGTGAGTTAGCTAGTATTACAGACCAATGCAGTATTTCTGGTAGTCAAAAATTTAAAGAGTGTGGTGATGCTGATAACGCAGCGCTTGCCATTTATCGAATTAACTACCGTTTTTCACCTATCTTTAGCTACTTCTTCACGACTCAGAATTTAATGAGCAGAGAGATGATTGTTGTGCAGGAATATGAAAGGTCAAAATTTGAAATTTAGAACCCTAAAGCATGGGAATTTGAAGAGTAAGCAGCAGGGGGTTTTTAGTATTGAGTTTGCCATGGTCGCTGTATTTTTCAGCTTATTGATTGCTTTCAGTGGTGACGTGATCATCAAGCTTTCATTGAAAGGAAAACTCGATCGACTCTCTTATTCACTGGTCAATGTACTTAAAGAGAGAACCCAACTTTATGATACTGATTATCAGCTTACAACTAAAGAAGTCGATGATATCGATATCATTGCTCAGCATTCCTTACTGCGTACCTTTGGTCATTTTGAACGGGAACACTATGGGTTGTTGGTGGAAGAGTTGAGCTTCAAACAAGTGGGTACACCCAACCCCGCGATCAGTGAAAAACGCGGTGTTGTTGCCTGCAGAATAAAGCAAACCATTGATTCATTAGAGTCCATGACGGTAGTGACTAACCGAGGTCGAGAAATGCCCCTGTACCGAGTGACGGTTTGTTATGAATCGGATAATTGGATTGGTGGTATTTTGGGGCGTGAGTTTACTCACGTGATGTCTGATTCTGTCGTGATCGGCAGGTAGAGCGAAGAGAAAGGTTATGAAACACGCTATGCGTAAGCAGTCTGGCCATGCAGCTATGCTGTTTGCCATTATGATCCCAGCTTTGTTTGGAGTGTTTATGCTTGGTTCTGATGGTGCCCGCGCATTACAAACCAAAGCTCGATTAGAGGAAGCTTCAGAAGCGGCTGTTCTAGCGGTATCAGCAAAAGATGAGCAAGACCACCAATTGGCGGAGCGCTATATTCAGCATTATCTATATGACATGGACTCGATCCTAGATATTGAAGTTAAGAAGCTAGGGTGTGATGAGATACCTGAATGTATTGCTGCTACGGAAAGAGGCGAAGCACGCTACTTTGAATATCGTGTTGCGGGTCAAACACTGCACAAGTCCTGGTTTCCTGGTAACGATGTGATTTCTGGCTTTGGTGATAGCTTCAATGTGACGGGATCATCGAAAGCACGACGCTATCAAAGCCAGCCGATAGACATTACTTTTATCGTCGATTTTTCAGAATCTATGAATGACTCGTGGAGTGGTGGTCGGCATTCTAAGCTAAATGATCTGAAAGACATTATTGAAGATGTGGCTGATGAACTCGGCGCGTATAACGATCTATATCCAGAGCACCCTCATCGGGTTGCACTTACCGGTTTTAATCGCCGAACCATCAATAAAGATAAGAATGATAACTTAGTGGTTCGCGATCAGCGGGTAGTTTCAAGAGAAGGTGAATACGATAAAGACGATACGGTGAATTTTAACAAAACGATAGCTCAACAATTTATCGTTAAAGGAGAAGCCTCGCGTGTGCCTAATGGCGATGATGATGCACGGTTCTACGACCTCTATTTTACCACCGACTTTTCATCCTTCACTAAAAAGGTCAAGAAATTCAAAGCTGGGGGAGGCACTGCTTCACTGCAAGGCATTATTCGTGCAGGGCAAATTGTGACTTCAATGTCGAAGAACCAAAAGCAGCTGATCATTATTCTGTCTGATGGGGAAGATTGGAATCACTACGCAGGGCAAACCAATAAGCTTGTGTCGAAAGGTATGTGTAGCAACATTCTCAACATGGTCAACGGCGGCAAAGTTTCGGCAGATAATACGCATGATGACATAGAGGTAATTGGCGGGGTAAGCCAAGGAATGATGACACCTGATGGTGAACGAATGAACGCGCGCATGGCTGTGATTGGTTTCGATTATGAACTTAATAAAAACGTGGGTCTGCGTAATTGCGTTGGCCGAAATAATGTTTATAAGGCTGAAAACAAGGAAGACATTCTCAATAAAATTTTGGGATTAATTACGGAAGAAGTGGGTCACTTAGCGCAATAGAGATATGTGACATCCTTTTTATTAACTGAATATTATTAAGAGAGCAAAAATGAAAACGCTTATATCTGTTATGTCTTTATTTACTCTGTCGTTTTCTATACTGGCAGCCCCTTTAAAACCAGATACTAACGAACTACTTTATCATTACTGCCATATGAGCGACTCTGAACTTGAGAAGACGGTAACGATCGGTCAGGGGAAGAAAGTGATGTATCACCAAGGCCCGTTCATGCAAGTGAACACAAGCACAGCTAATCAAGCGATTAAAAATCTGATTCAAGATAAGTTAACTCAAGTATCAGAAAGTGCTGATTGCGCACAATACTTACTGAGTCGAACTAAATTTGTAGAAGGTAAGTTGGCTCGTGAGGTGTTGGCTCGCGTGACTTTTGATTTCGATGACGATGAACTGAATCAAAAATCTCGTTATTTATTGTTAAACCTTATAGCTAAACTTGAACATCAAACTCCCGAATTTATCGTCACGGGGAATACCGACTCAAAAGGTAGTGATAGTTACAACTTAAGCTTAGGCTTGCAGCGCTCGAATGCTGTTGTTGGGTATTTGAAAGAGCAAGGCGTAAATATTGAAGACCTGACAGTGAGTTCACAAGGTGAGGCGAACCCAGTGCAGAGTAACGAGACTGAATCCGGTCGCCATAACAATCGCAGGGTTGATATTCACTCTTAACCCTGCCCTACAAATTTAACTTGTTGGGAGCAGTATTTTTAAAACGACACCCACGGATGGGTTATCTGATTGCTCAAACCAGATTGTCCCTTTGTAGCTATGGAGTATCTCATCACATAGCGCCAAACCTAATCCTGTACCATGGGTCTTCTGATCGGCTCTTACGCCACGTTGAAATAAGGTTTGGCTGATCGAGTTATCTATTACTGGCCCATCATTATAGATCTCAATCAGGATCTGCTGTTCGCTTTGAGTGGCTTTGAATTCGATAGAGGTTTGTGCGAACCGATAAGTATTTTCTAATAGGTTACCGAGCACTTCCATAAGATCATCTTTATTAAGAGGCACGGTCTGTTGGTCGTCAAACTGAGTGATGAATTGGATCTTTTTGTCGGCATGGATTTTCGTAAACATGCCTACTAGGCTGTCGAGGATTGGTTTTATCGGTGTCGATGAAGTCGTTATACCTTTAACGCCTAGCGAAGCCCTTTTGAGTTGTGCCTGAATTAAGCTATCCATTTCTAACAGTTGTTGGTTGATTTGGTCATTCTTTGTTTTGGATGAGTCTTCATCAAGTAATGCTTGAGAAACTGTCACGCGAGTCTTCAAACTATGGGCGAGATCATTGAGAGAACGCTTATAACGCTCCTGATTTTCTTTTTGTTGGTATAGCAATTCGTTCAATGCACTGGTGACGCTATGTAAATCTTCAGGGTATGACTGGGCTAATTGGTTTTGTTTACCCTGCTTTATGTCATTCAGTTCATTCTCTAGTCGAGTAAACGGCGCAAAACTAATACGATAAAAAACCAAAAGTAGAGCACTGATCAAAGCAAGCGCAACCACTAACACTCCAACCGCGGTGTATTTTAACTGATGTATGGGTTCTATTTTCTCTTCGACCCTTTGGGTAAAGATAACTCTGCCATCTTTTTTTTCCTGGAAACCTTTCCAGAGAATTGTGTGGACAATAAAAGCGGCGCCATTCGGTCTTTCAACCAAACGAATAGTATCTATGGGGAAATTTAGATCATGACACAGTTCGTTGACTTGAGATTGGCTGACGCCTATCTCTGATAGCAGCTTAGCTCGTCTTTCAATATTTACTGATGTCCATACTTGTTGATTGTTGTGATCACATAGAGTGACGCTAGTGTTGGGAGACTCTTTCGCATAGAACCTATCCCACTCCGTCAATGGCGGTATTTCCCCAGAAGACAGCAGTTCATTGATTACAGCAGGCAATTCTCGAAGGGTATTTTTCGAGTAGTACTCAAAAAGTTGGTGTTTTTGACTGTTGTAGTAGAACCAGGCGCTAGTGAGTACCATTGAAATCATAATGGAAGCAGCAACGGCGAATGTCCGACGTCTGAACTGAGTTTTGTACAGTCTTTTCATACTACTTGGCTTCTAGTTCAAAACGATAACCTTGCCCGCGAATGGTGCTGATCAGCTTAGCTTGAGTGTATTGCGTTAACTTTTTACGTAAGCGTGAAACGATAACCTCAATATTGTTTAGCTGAACATTTTCACCCTGCGCATAAAGGGAGTCTGCGATTTGTTGTTTAGATACGATTTGTAAGCAATGGCGAATTAAGTACTCGAATATTTGAAATTCTAAGGCTGTAAGTTCAATCAGAGCGTCATCGTAACTGATACGTTTGGCTTGAGTGTCTAAGGTGAGCGATTGCGCTTTGATTTGGGAAGCGGAAAACCCTTGATTGCGACGAACAAGCGCCTCAAGGCGAGCGTGTAGCTCTTCAAATTGGAAGGGCTTGGTAAGGTAATCATCAGCCCCGGAGTTAAGCCCTTCTACTTTATCTTGCCAGTTGCCACGTGCGGTTAAGATTAATATTGGGACTGCAATTTCTTTACGACGTATTTGCTTGATCAGCGTAATGCCATCAAAGTCAGGGAGGCCAAGGTCAATGATCATCACATCTGTATTGGACTGTTTTTGAATCGTTTGTAAACATGCAGAAGCTGTTCTATCTGCATGGACAGTATGTCCTTGCTCACTGAGCTGAGAAGATAGGTGGTGATTCAATATTTCATTATCTTCAACCAAAACAACCAGCATGTAATATCCCTATCTACAATAATATTCAACCAGATAGAGCTTACACTAGCTTTGGATAAAAAAAAGGGAGAAGCCAAAGCTTCCCCCTTAATATTTATTCCAAATTGGTTTTACTTCTGTAGTAAAGAAATATCAGCAATCTGTAGGAACAGGTTACGTAGGTTGTTCAGTAGCGTTAGACGGTTCTTCTTAAGCGCTTCGTCATCAGCCATAACCATTACGTTATCGAAGAATGCATCAACAGGTTCACGTAGATCAGCAAGCTTGCTTAGGGCTTCTTGGTAGTTGCCTGTTGCGAATGCTGGTTCTAATGCTTCTGTCATTACTTCAACGTTTTCAGCCAGTGCTTTCTCTGCGTCTTCTTGAAGAAGAGCAAGATCGATTTCAGCAGGTAGCTCGCCATCGAATTTAGCAAGGATGTTACCTACACGCTTGTTCGCTGCTGCTAGTGCTTCTGCTGCTTCCAGTTCACGGAAGTGAGAAACCGCTTTAACACGTTGGTCAAAGTCAGCTGGCTTAGTTGGACGACGTGCTAGTACCGCTTGGATGATATCAACGCTGAAACCAGCATCTTGGTACCATGCGCGGAAACGACCTAGCATGAAGTCGATAACGTCAGCTTCAACATTGTCGTTAGTTAGCTTGTCGCCTAGTAGCTCTTTCGCTTTACCGATTAGATCGGTTAGGTCTAGGTTGTAGCCGTTTTCAACGATGATACGTAGCACACCTAGTGATGCACGACGTAGAGCGAATGGGTCAGAACCTTTTGGTGCTTGGCCAATACCGAAGATACCTACGATAGTGTCTAGCTTGTCTGCCATTGCTACTGCTGATGAAATACCAGTGCTTGGCAGTGTGTCACCCGCGAAACGAGGCATGTACTGCTCGTAAAGTGCTAGTGCTACTTGCTCGTCTTCACCATCGTGAGTCGCGTAGTGCATGCCCATCACACCTTGAGTATCCGTAAATTCGAATACCATAGATGTCATTAGGTCACACTTAGCCAGTAGGCCTGCACGCTTAGACTTTTCAACGTCAGCATCGATTTGCTCAGCGATGTAGCCAGCAAGTTCTGTGATGCGGTCGGTTTTGTCTTTGATAGTACCCAATTGCTTCTGGAAGATAGCTTGGTCTAATTCAGCAAGACGGTCGATCAGCGGGCGCTTACGGTCTGTGTTGAAGAAGAACTCAGCATCAGCAAGACGTGGACGTACAACCTTCTCGTTACCTTCGATTACGTGACGAGGCTCTTTAGACTCGATGTTCGAAACGAAGATGAAGTTTGGCAGAAGATTTTTATCAGCGTCATACACTGGGAAGTACTTCTGGTCGCCTTTCATGGTGTAAACCAAAGCTTCAGAAGGTACTTTTAGGAACTCTTGCTCAAACTTAGCAGTAAGCACCACTGGCCATTCAACCAAAGAGGTAACTTCTTCAACAAGGTCATCTTCTAGGTCTGCAATACCGCCAACCGCGTCTGCTGCTTTTTTAGCATCAGCAAGAATGATCGCTTTACGCGCATCGTAATCTGCCATTACTTTACCGCGCTCTTCTAAGATCGCAGGGTATTGGTCAGCAGAGTCGATTGTGAACTCTTGTTCGCCCATGAAACGGTGGCCACGGATAGTACGAGCAGAAGCTACGCCTAGGATTTTGCCTTCAACAAGCTCATCACCTAGTAGTACTGTCAGTGTTTTCACTGGACGGATAAATTGAATGTCTGAGTTACCCCAGCGCATTGCTTTAGGAATTGGTAGGCCAGCGAGAGCTTTCGCAGCGATGTCCATCACCAATTCTTGAACAGGTTTGCCAGCCACTTCTTGTTTGAAAAGAAGCCACTCGCCTTTGTCTGTTTTCAGGCGGTCAGCTTGCTCAACAGTAATACCGTTACCACGAGCCCAACCTTGTGCAGCTTTAGTCGCGTTGCCTTCCGCATCGAATGCGACAGAAATTGCAGGACCGCGCTTCTCAACGACTTTGTCTGCTTGGCCTTCAGCCAGTGCAGTCACTTTAAGTGCTAGACGACGAGGTGCTGCGTACCACTTGATGCCTTCGTGAGAAAGCTCAGCCGTTTTAAGACCCGCTTCAAAGTTAGAAGCAAAGGCTTCTGCTAGAGAACGAAGTGCTGTTGGTGGAAGCTCTTCCGTACCTAGTTCAATTAGAAAATTCTTCGCCATGATTATTTATCCTTCTTACACATTGGGAAGCCAAGCGCTTCACGTGACGCGTAGTACGCCTCTGCAACAGCTTTAGTCAGGTTGCGGATACGAAGGATGTAACGTTGACGCTCTGTTACAGAGATAGCTTTACGCGCATCAAGGATGTTGAATGCGTGACCTGCTTTCAGAATGCGCTCGTAAGCTGGAAGCGGCAGTGGCTTCTCAAGCTCAAGTAGCTCTTTACACTCTTTTTCGCACTGGTCGAAGAAAGTGAATAGGAAATCTACGTCTGCGTGCTCGAAGTTGTATGTTGATTGCTCAACTTCATTTTGGTGGAAGATATCACCGTAAGTCACGTTAGAACCGTCTGGTGCTACGTTCCATACAAGGTCGTAAACAGAGTCTACTTCTTGGATGTACATTGCTAGACGCTCGATACCGTAAGTGATCTCGCCCGTTACAGGCTTACACTCAAGACCGCCAACTTGTTGGAAGTAAGTGAATTGAGTCACTTCCATACCGTTTAGCCATACTTCCCAACCAAGACCCCATGCGCCTAACGTTGGGTTTTCCCAGTTGTCTTCTACGAAGCGAATATCGTGAACAAGTGGGTCGACACCAAGAACTTCAAGCGAGCCTAAGTACAACTCCTGGATGTTATCTGGAGAAGGTTTTAGAGCTACTTGGAATTGATAGTAGTGCTGCAGGCGGTTCGGGTTTTCACCGTAACGACCATCAGTCGGACGACGAGAAGGTTGAACGTATGCCGTAGACATTGGCTCTGGGCCAAGTGCACGTAGACATGTCATTGGGTGAGAGGTGCCAGCACCTACTTCCATATCTAGTGGTTGAACAATGGTACAACCGTTTTGTGCCCAGTAATCCTGCAGCGCGAGGATCATTCCCTGGAAGGTTTTGATATCGTATTTTTGCATAGTCAGGTTCGCGCGATTCTTTTAAATGAATGATAAAAATAACCTCTGAGTATACCGAGATATTGGTAAAGCGAGTAGGGGTAATCTTGTTTAATTAGTGGTCTAAAATGTCGTTTAGTGGATTTTTTTGCCTTTAATGTTTGTTTTTCGGCACAAGTGGATATTTTGATAACTTTGACTCTTGTGTTTGAAAGCGTGGGTGATTAAAATCTCGCGGTCTTTGGGGAGTAGCTTACTTATTCATATCCTATTGAATGAGTTCGTTCGTCAACATAATTGATGCAAAATCATCATGGCGTTCGAGGCAACCACCACCTTGGTGGCGCTTAGCAAGACCTTAGACAAGCATCGTGAACCGGGATGGGGCGCGAGGTTTGTCTTTGGTTAAATATAATAATCCTCATCCCAAATGAGCATGTCGTGAGCGTTTTAGCAATTTCAATTACAACTGTCGCCTTAGCCGAGATCGGTGATAAGACTCAGTTGTTATCCCTTTTATTAGCCAGCCGATATCGAAAACCGCTACCTATTATTGCGGCTATTTTCTTTGCCACCATTGCCAACCATGCCCTTGCTGCGTGGCTAGGTGTTGTGGTCGCTGATTATTTATCTCCTGAGGTACTTAAGTGGGTGCTGGTGGTCAGTTTCATTGCGATGGCAGGCTGGATTCTGATTCCGGATAAATTAGATGACGATGAACAGATCTCGAACCGAGGGCCGTTTGTCGCCAGTTTTATCGCTTTCTTCATTGCTGAGATCGGTGATAAGACTCAGATTGCGACATCGATTCTAGGGGCTCAATATTCGGATGCATTAACGTGGGTCATTCTCGGTACTACCATTGGTATGTTGCTGGCGAATGTGCCTGTGGTGATCATTGGTAAGCTATCGGCAGATAAGATGCCACTTGACCTGATTCGCAAGATCACAGCCTTGTTGTTCGTGGGTTTGGCTATCGCAGCAGCGTTCTATTAAGCGGTAGTATTGAGTCCTATTATACTCATCAGTAGAGTAATGTGTTGTAGGTCATACTCTTACAGTATTGTGGGGTTTATCGAGCGAATGGACATATAACTGTCATACTTGTCATGATATTTTAATCTTGTGAGTTAAGAACACGAGGGCATGATTATGTTGACGCGTTATATGGGTATTACTCCACAAAGCCAAAGTTATCTATTTACCTTTGGTCTTGCACTTACACTACTAGGCATGGTGTTGACGGACATGTGGCTACCAATGGTGGCTGGTTCGATGATCATGACCGGGCTTGCGGTAGAAGCTTGGATTCGGGTCGCGCATATTATTCCTATGCGAAAAGATATCCGAGAAATTCAGCATCAGCTTGAGCATCTGCAAAATAAATCTAGAAACGAATAAACAAAAAGCCGCTCGTACTCTGAGTTCTGTTGAAGAACATAAGGTACGAGCGGCTTTTTTGATACTTGATAGTCGGTGGGGCGTTACGCCTCCAATCCCTTTCTGATCAAATACTGGTAAGGCAACGTTTCTGTCGCTTGGCCTACCAACTGGTGATCCATGAATCGACAAAAGCTCGGAATATCGCGAGTTGTCGAAGGGTCGTCAGCTTTTACCAGTAACACATCGCCATCCTGCATGTTTCTAATTGTCTTCCTGACCATCATTACTGGCTCTGGGCAACGCAGGCCTTCAGCTTCTAAAGTGTGGGTTGCCAGTTCAGGTTTGAATGTCATGGTTTGTATCTCTATATCTATCTAACGAGTGAATAATACGTCTGCAGAAAAAATATGCAATAAGTGCTTGGCAAACGGAACCATTTCCTATAACTTAATTAACAAGTTGATAACAATTTAGATCAAAGGCAACTAGCTAAGGAGTGGCGATGTTGACAGGATTAGATAGATTAACAATTTATTCAGTTCTCTGTTTTATTTCTTTTTGTGCGTTAGTACTACGCTCATCGACAGAGACCTCTCTAATGCCAATTTTTGGCATAGTAGCAACGATTATTGGTATTTGGGTAGAGATGCGCCGTTGGCAAGGCATAGTCGAGGAGCAAGAGCACTAACCCGAATACAGCAAGCAAATTCCAATACGACAACATTCCGACACTATCCCCAGATTTTCTTGGGCTTCCCCGCGTAATTGCGGGATTTTTTTTATCTAAAGCATGCTATAAACAACTTAGTGACCAATGATAATTGTATACAGCTAGGTAAGTGGCGTGGAATTAGAAGACATCTATCGTAGAGACCTGAATTTACTGGTCGCCTTAAAGGTATTGATTGAAGAGGGCAGTGTTAGTCAAGCCGCGCTTCGTCTTAACCTAAGCCAATCGGCAACTAGCCGAGTATTAGGGCGCTTAAGAGAACTACTCAACGATCCCCTGTTTACACGCCAAGGTCAGCACCTTATTCCCACCAAGAAAGCACTCGAGATCAGCCAGCGCATTGACCAACCTTTAGAATCATTCCGCCAACTTCTTAGCCCGAGTGATTTCGATCCTTACTATTGCAGCGAGCGCTTTTTGATTGCGACCACTGACTACGCGATGCAAACCATCTTGCCTTATGCTCTGCCGAAGATTTATGAGCAAGCGCCGAACATCTCTTTGGAGTTTGCACCATTGCAGCATGAGCATTTGTTTAAGCAACTCAGCACCGAACGTGTCGATATGGCTATTTGTCGCCCGAGTGGCAGCGTTGCACCACTTCATCAAGATGTATTGGGGCCGGTCGGTGTGTCGTGCCTGTTATCTAAGAATCACCCATTAGCCGATAAGCCTTTAAACCTTGAAGACTATGTATCACTCCCGCACGCGATGATTGCGATCAGTGATGGTGTTAAGGCTTTATTAGACAATGCCTTAGCCAATCAACAACCACGAAAAATGGTGCTGCGTGCTTATCACCTTGAAGCGGCATTGGCGATTGTCGATAGAATGCCGTTGGTGATTACTGTACCTGCTGATTTGGCTTACTTGGTGGCAGAGCGTTATGACTTAGTCGTCAAGCCATTACCATTTGAATTTATGCCGTTTGATTACTCACTGATCTGGCACTCGCGATGTGATTCTTCTGCTTCACAACAGTGGTTAAGAAGAGTGGTAAAAGAAGAGTGTGGTGAGCTGATTCAAAAACGAATTGCGGATGTCGGTTTGGGTTAACTAGGACTGAGTCTGGGCTCACTAGACCCGAATAACAAAAACGCAAAAGGGCTGATAAAAATCAGCCCTTTGTTGTTTTGGGTTATCCAAGCCTAAAGCTGTTGCTTAAGGTTTGATAACTTTATGTTTGAGAATCTATAGTTTAATGACTACGCGACCAGTGATTTGACCGTTAGTGATGTCTTCTGCAGCTTGAATTGCGCCATCTAAAGGCACCTCTTTAGTCGCTTGGCCGTAGAAAGACTCAGGTAGTAGTTCAGCCAGTTGCTCCCACGCTTTAATACGTTTTTCACGAGGGCACATTACGGAATCCACACCTTGTAGGCGAACGTTACGTAGAATGAATGGCATTACTGTAGTTGGTAAATCAAAACCACCTGCTAGGCCACACATTGCAACCGCGCCGTTGTAATCAATTTGTGCCAATACTTTCGCAAGTACTTTGCTACCTACTGTATCGATAGCACCAGCCCACAGTTGTTTCTCAAGTGGTTTCGCTGGTTCTTCTAATTCAGCACGCTCTACAATGCGTGTTGCACCTAGTGATTTTAGAAGCTCGCCATTTTCTGAAGCTCGGCCAGTAACCGCTGCTACTTTGTAGCCTAGTTGGTTTAACAGCGTAATAGACACGCTGCCTACGCCGCCACTAGCACCCGTTACTAGGATTTCACCGTCTTCTGGTTTGATGCCTGCATCTACGATAGCTTGCACACAAAGCATAGCGGTGAAACCAGCGGTACCAATCGCCATGACTTTCTTAGCGTCTAGACCCGCTGGCATTGGCACTAACCAGTCACCGTTTAGGCTGGCTTTCTCAGCCATGCCACCCCAGTGACCTTCACCAACACCCCAACCCGTTAGAACAACTTCGTCGCCTGCTTTGTAGCGCGGGTCATCAGATTGTGAAACCACGCCAGAAAGGTCAATGCCAGGAACCATAGGGAAGTTGCGAACAATGCGCCCTTTACCTGTTATCGCCAAACCATCTTTGTAGTTCAAAGAAGAGTAGCTCACATCAACTTTCACGTTACCTTCTGGTAATTGAGACTCATCAATTTGAGAAACTGATGCGATAGTTTTTTTGTCTTCTTGGTTTAGTACAAGTGCTTTAAACATGATCTGCTCCGTAGGAGGAATATTAGGAAACTGAAGTAACTTTAGTTGAATCATCCGAGAAAAAATAATGAAACATCAACATTGAATCTATGCGTTTTGTGCATAGATATCAGTGTTGGTTTTTCTCTCGCTGAACGCAATCGATGCATTGTTGGATGCCAAGTAATAAAAAGTGCAGCTATATAAATATAGCTGCACAAAATATTACCCTACAAGTATTAAAACCAGTGATCGCTATGGGCGTTCAAATACCGTTGCAATACCTTGGCCTAAACCAATACACATGGTCGCCAAGCCGTATTTCACGTCTTGCGCTTCCATCAGGTTGATTAGCGTCGTCGAGATACGAGAACCAGAACAGCCTAGTGGGTGACCAAGAGCAATCGCACCGCCGTTAAGGTTTACTTTCTCGTCAACTACATCCAATAGACCGAGATCTTTAGCACATGGAAGAGATTGAGCAGCAAACGCTTCGTTTAGCTCAATCACACCCATATCTTCGATGGTTAGGCCTGCACGTTTCAGCGCTTTTTGCGTAGCCGGTACCGGACCGTAACCCATGATTGAAGGATCGCAACCTGCGATAGCCATCGACTTCACGCGAGCGCGAATCTTCAGGCCAAGCGCGTTGGCTTTCTCTTCACTCATGATCAGCATTGCAGAGGCACCATCAGACAGTGCTGATGAAGTACCGGCTGTTACCGTTCCGTTTGCTGGATCGAATACAGGACGCAGCTGAGATAGACCTTCAACTGTTGTTTCTGGGCGAATAACTTCATCGTAATCCAGAGTGAACAGTGAACCGTCTGCTGCGTGAGCTTCGGTTGGTAGGATTTCGTTCTTGAAACGACCTTCTACTGTTGCAGCTTGTGCTCGAGCATGTGAACGAGCGGCGAAGGCGTCTTGGTCTTCACGGCTAATACCGTGCATTTTACCTAACATCTCAGCGGTTAGACCCATCATCCCCGCCGCTTTTGCTACGTGCTTAGACATGCCTGGGTGAAAATCAACACCATGGTTCATTGGTACGTGACCCATGTGTTCTACACCACCGATAAGGCAGATTTCAGCATCACCAACCATGATAGAGCGGGTTGCATCATGCAGAGCTTGCATAGATGAGCCACATAAACGGTTGACTGTTACCGCACCAATTCCAATCGGTAGACCAGCAAGCAAAGCAGCGTTACGTGCGACGTTGAAGCCTTGCTCTAGCGTTTGTTGTACACAACCCCAGTAAATGTCTTCAATTTCGACAGGGTTTACTTCTGGGTTGCGCTCTAAAATGCCTTTCATCAAATGTGCCGACAGATCTTCAGCACGAGTGTGACGGAAAGCTCCACCTTTGGAACGTCCCATTGGGGTACGAAGGCAATCAACAACAACTACATTTTTCATTTTGCTATTCCTTTTCCAAATGTGGGTTACAGAGAACTGGCTTGTTGGCTGTCGTAAAAGCTTTCGCCCTTCGCTGCCATATCAAGCAATAGCTGAGGAACTTGGTACATTGCACCTAAGTCTTGGTAGCCTTTCGCCATTTCAACGAAGTTACCAATGCCCACACTGTCTAAGTAGCGGAATACGCCGCCTCTGAATGGAGGGAAGCCTAAACCGTAAACCAGTGCCATATCCGCTTCTTGCGGTGTCGCGATAATGCCTTCTTCTAGACAAAGCACCACTTCGTTGATCATTGGAATCATCACGCGCTGGATAATTGTTTGGTCATCAAAGTCTTGCGGCTGTTGGCATACGTCAGCCAAGATAGGAAGAATGTCTTCAGAGAATGTCTTCTTAGGACGACCGCGTTTGTCTACGCTGTATGTGTAGAAACCGCTACCGTTCTTCTGGCCGTATTTTTCAGCGACATAAAGCGCGTCGATCGCATCACGATCTTCTTTGCCCATACGCTCTGGGAAACCTTGCGCCATTACTGCTTGTGCATGGTGTGCAGTGTCTAAACCTACAACGTCTAGCAAGTATGCAGGGCCCATTGGCCAACCGAACTTACGCTCCATCACTTTATCGATCTTGGTGAAGTCAGCGCCGTCACGTAGCAACATGCTGAAACCGCCAAAGTAAGGGAAAAGTACACGGTTAACGAAGAAGCCTGGGCAGTCGTTAACAACGATAGGGGATTTGCCCATCTTCGCTGCGTAAGCGACTACGCGATTAATGGTTTCTTCTGAAGTATGCTCGCCACGGATGATCTCAACCAAAGGCATGCGGTGTACTGGGTTAAAGAAGTGCATGCCACAGAAGTTTTCTGGGCGTTTTAGAGATTTTGCTAGCAGGTTGATCGGAATCGTTGAGGTGTTTGATGTAAGAACTGTGTCTTCACCCACGAGACCTTCCACTTCACTCAGTACTGCTGCTTTTACTTTAGGGTTTTCTACAACGGCTTCCACAATCACATCTGACTGTTCAACACCTGCGTAATGTAAGCTTGGGGTAATAGAAGACAGAATACCTGCCATCTTGAATCCATCGAGGCGACCGCGTGATAAGCGTTTATTCAACAGCTTAGAAGCTTCGTTCATACCAAGATCAAGCGATGCTTGTGCGATGTCTTTCATCATCACTGGCACGCCTTTCAATGCTGACTGGTAAGCAATACCGCCACCCATGATGCCAGCACCAAGTACCGCTGCGCGTTCAGTCGCTTTGTTTGCAGACTTACCAGCTTGTTTCGCTAGGCCTTTGATGTATTGGTCATTAAGGAATAAGCCGACCAATGCTTTCGCTTCTTCAGATTTCGCTAGCTTAACGAAGTGTTTACGCTCGATGTCTAGTGCTGCATCGCGATCGCTACGTGCTGCTTCTTCGATAGCAATCACCGAAGTGATGGGTGCTGGGTAATGAGGCCCTGCTTTTTGAGCCACTAAGCCCTTAGCCATGGTAAAGCTCATCATCGCTTCTAGTTTGCTTAGTGAAAGCGCTGATGTTTTTTGTTTACGACGTAGCTGCCAATCGAGTTTCTCATTGGCTGCTAGAGAAACAGTGTTAATCGCTGCTTCTAATAGTTGGTCTGTTTCAACAATCGCATCTAACAAGCCAACTTTAAGTGCTTCATCTGCACGGCATGCTTTGCCTTGCGTGATAATTTCCATTGCACTGTCAGCACCGATAACACGTGGCAGACGCACACAACCACCAAATCCAGGCATGATGCCAAGTTTGGTTTCTGGTAGGCCTATGCTGGTGGTCTTGTCACCGATACGAAAATCGGTCGCTAAGACACATTCACAGCCGCCACCAAGGGCATGGCCACGCATCATTGAAAGAGTTGGGACAGGAAGGTCTTCGAGCTTGCTGAAGATTGAATTAGCGAATCTTAACCATTCATCAAGTTCTGCTTCTGGCTTAGCAAATAGGCCAAGAAATTCAGTGATGTCTGCGCCTACGATGAACGCGTCTTTGTTTGAAGTTAAGATTAAACCACGTAATCCAGCGTGAGCATTAAGAGCATCTAACGCTTTGTCTAGTGATTCTAAAGTAGCAAGGTCGAGTTTGTTTACAGAGGCCGGAGCACAGAAGCTAAGTTCTGCAATACCATCTTGTAATTCCTTTACCTGTAAGGTGTTAGCTTGGTAAATCATTGTCTATCTCCATGACATACAATCCACGATTGTTTGAGAGAATCTTGTTATCTTTCTATTATTGTAGAACACCTGGTAAGACCAGTTGTTCTAGTCTGTACCTCTGCTTGGTGAATTTCAATACATTTTTTAAACAATTGTTTAACATTGTGCGATGGCACAGATCCTCTAACCCTTATTATTCACGCGTGATACACTTCGCCGCTCTTATTAATTAAGTTAACGATATGAATGAACAGCCCTATTTAATACCGTCAGCGTCGGCTTTATTTGAAGAAGAGATAAAAAAGAGCGTTTTTATTACTCATCTTGCTCATACTCCAAGTGTAGAAGCTGCTAAGCAGTTCGTTGAACAGGTAAAAAAAGAGCATTCTTCAGCGCGACATAACTGTTGGGGCTTTGCTGCAGGGCGACCTGAAGACTCGATGAAGTGGGGCTTTAGTGATGATGGCGAACCCTCGGGTACTGCTGGAAAGCCTATCTTGGCGCAACTGTCTGGTTCGGGTGTTGGCGAGTTAACGGCTGTAGTCACTCGCTATTCAGGCGGAATCAAGCTCGGTACTGGTGGTTTAGTTAAGGCTTATGGTGGTGGAGTACAACAAGCTCTCAAGCTGCTTCAAACTATCGAGAAAAAAATAACCACAAAATTACGGCTAGAGTTAGACTATGGTTTTGTGCCGATTGCACAATCCATCATGGCTCAGCATCAGGCTGTTGAAGTCCAAGCGGATTATGGTGTTCAAGTTGAGCTTATTATTGAAATAGAGCTCCTTCAGGTAGATTCGTTTACCCAAACCATGATCAATAAAAGCGGTGCTAAGGCACTGGTAACGAAAGTCAAAGACAACTAGGAAGTGTGAAGCATTTCGCTTCGTTCAATAGCTCATGCAATTTCGCTCAATTATTCGAATCGTCGGATTATTATTAGCACTTTTTAGTGTATCAATGCTCGCACCTGCGCTCGTCGCTCTGATCTATCGAGATGGTGCGGGTGTGCCATTTGTGACGACCTTTTTTGTTCTCTTATTCTGTGGAGCAACCTGCTGGTTTCCAAACCGACGTTATAAGCATGAATTGAAAGCGCGTGATGGCTTCTTGATTGTTGTTTTATTCTGGACGGTAATCGGTAGTGCTGGTGCGCTGCCGTTTTTGATCGCCGATAACCCCAATGTGTCGGTAACCGATGCTTTCTTCGAATCCTTCTCTGCATTAACAACCACGGGCGCGACCGTTATTGTCGGCCTCGATGATCTGCCTAAGGCGATTCTGTTTTACCGCCAGTTCCTGCAATGGTTTGGTGGTATGGGTATCATCGTATTAGCGGTAGCCATCCTTCCTGTTCTCGGCATCGGTGGTATGCAGCTATATCGTGCAGAAATCCCGGGTCCAGTAAAAGACAGTAAGATGACTCCGCGTATTGCTGAAACGGCAAAAGCGCTTTGGTACATCTATCTGAGTCTAACGATTGCTTGTGCGGTGGCGTTTTGGCTTGCAGGCATGAGCTTCTTTGATGCTATCAGTCATAGCTTCTCTACTATTGCGATTGGTGGCTTCTCGACTCACGATGCGAGTATGGGCTATTTCAATAGTCCGGCTATCAACATGATTACGGTCGTGTTCCTTCTTATCTCTGCGTGTAACTATTCGCTTCACTTTGCTGCATTTGCTTCTGGTGGTGTGCATCCTAAGTATTATTGGAAAGATCCTGAATTCCGCGCCTTTATCTTTATTCAAGCAGTCTTGTTCTTAGTTTGTTTCTTATTACTGCTTAATCACCACTCTTATGACTCGTATTACGATGCCTTTGATCAAGCCTTGTTCCAAACGGTATCTATATCGACGACAGCAGGCTTCACCACTACAGGTTTCTCCGAGTGGCCATTGTTCTTACCTGTTCTGCTTCTGTTCTCTTCTTTTATAGGGGGCTGTGCAGGTTCAACGGGCGGTGGTATGAAAGTTATTCGAATCTTATTGCTTACTCTACAAGGTGCTCGTGAAATGAAGCGTCTTGTTCACCCGCGTGCTGTCTATACCATCAAAGTTGGCGGTTCTGCGTTACCACAACGTGTTGTTGATGCGGTTTGGGGCTTCTTCTCTGCATACGCATTGGTTTTTGTGGTTTGTATGTTGGCTCTTATTGCTACTGGGATGGATGAGCTGAGTGCTTTCTCTGCCGTAGCGGCAACATTGAATAACCTTGGCCCTGGCTTAGGTGAAGTGGCAATGCACTTCGGCGATGTGAATGATAAGGCCAAATGGGTGTTGCTCGTATCTATGCTGTTTGGTCGTTTAGAGATATTCACCTTATTAATTTTGTTGACCCCTACGTTTTGGCGTAGCTAAGGACATATTGTGGCAAAAGCTCTATTTTTGTATTCAAGCCGTGAAGGGCAAACCAAGAAGATCTTGAACTATATAAAAGAAGAAATGAATGAGTTCGAATGTGAGCTTCAAGATCTGCACACTATTAGTAATGTCGACTTTGCTCAATACGACAGAGTGTTGATTGGTGCATCTATTCGTTACGGCCACCTTAATAAGAAGCTATATAAGTTCATTGATGCCAACCTTACTCAGTTGCAATCCAATAAGGTTGCTTTCTTTTGCGTTAACTTAACAGCTCGTAAAGAAGACCAAGGCAAAGATACTCCTGAAGGTAGCGTCTATATTAAGAAGTTCCTTCTTAAGTCCCCGTGGCAACCAACTTTGATCGGTGTATTCGCGGGCGCCCTCTATTACCCTCGTTATAACTGGTTCGATAAAACCATGATTCGCTTCATTATGAATATGACAGGCGGAGAAACGGATACAACCAAAGAAGTCGAGTACACAAATTGGGGAAAAGTCTCTTTATTCTCTAAGAAACTACAAGAGATGTAAGAGAAAAGCCTACTTTTGAGGCGTTTTGAGTTCTTTTTAATCGAACGAATAAAAAAACG
>NZ_JBGOOI010000015.1:0-36886 GCF_041439605.1 Vibrio sp. 1F169
GACAGCTCGGAAGGATCCTTCAACCGATCACTTTGGCTTTAACTGATCGGCATTAGCTCATGTAGCAGGTTTTTTTGTGTCTGAAGATAGTGTTTTCAAAGTGATGTTATACCTTTGGCTTCAGATTTTACGCGGTTCCTGATTTCTACATTACTTCCAACACGCTTGAGGCTCTGAAACACCTGAGTGATGTAGCTCCAGAATATCAGTCGGTGAGTCTAAGCAGTCATCATTTGTCTGTGGTGCGTGTGGTTCAGCTTGAATGGAGTATGAGGTACTGCTAGCCGAAATTGTTAGTGTATACCTGCTTGTATCGGTATCGCAAAACGAGCACGTCCCTCCAGAAACTATGTTTCCAGCAGCCGTGGCATAATTTCCGGCGTAAGCACTCTCAAGTTCAAGTTGGATTTTTGCCATATCTCCTATCGCTGTCATTCGATGCGATTTTAAAACATGGCTTGTGTAGCTTGGATAAGCTATTGCACTGAGTACTCCTACAATGGCAACAGCGATCAATAATTCGATCAGTGTCATTCCTTTCATACTTAAATTGTTGTTGTTACATCTTTTTATTCGAATCTTCACGAGTAGTTTCCTTTCATAACCCTGTCCATTTTTCTCGGGTGGTAGCATCGGTGCAAGATTAAATATGCTTACGCACCTGATTACATAGGAATTTGGGAAATGACTCGCGGGTTTACTTTATTAGAGCTGTTAATAACGGTGTCGATACTGTCGATATTGGTAGCGACGGCTGCTCCGAGTTTTAGTTCAGTCACCCAAACAGTCAAGATCCAGCGCCTTGCTGGGGAGTTGAATGGTTTCTTAGTACAGGCAAAGTCTGAGTCTGTGAAAAGAAATCAAAAACTCTGGGTACATTTTTCGACGGTTAAAAATGAAGAGCAATCTACGGGGGAGTGGACAGTATGGTTGAAGCCTACGGAAGATCTGTCTGGTGATACATTGCTGATGTTGTCGGGAGAACCGTTTCGAGATTTATCGTTTTCTCATAACTATACAGGCTCAAAAATCAGCTTTGAAAGTGTAAGAGGAAGGCCTGCCAGAGGTACGATTTACTTGGCTCCTAAAAGTGCTTCAACCGACCGGCTTTTGATTAAACTATCTAGCCCTCCGGGGCGAATTAAAGTGTGCGGCGAATCAGGCGATCAGTATGGTTACTATGCTTGCTAAGGCCCGCAGTAGAAGCTTGCGAAAGCAAAAGGGCGCATCTCTCATTGAACTGATGGTCACCTCCGTTATTGGTGTATTCGCGATTGCTATTATCGGCAGCGTATTTATGACGGGGCACAGAATAGCCAAAGATAAAGGCATTGAGCTATTGCTGCTGCAAAACCTTACGAGCACGATGCAGGTAATGAAAGAAGATATTCAACGAGCAGGCTACGATGGTTCAAATGGTGAATCCCTGAAGCTATTAGATGCCGTTAATACGATTCATGTTAGCGGTGGTGTTGAGGTGGGGTTCGTCTATTTGAAAGAAGGATCAACTGACGGAAAAAATTACAGGAATATCGTGTATAAAAAGGAGGGGACTCGATTGAAAGTTTGTGAAAAGGGCGTTCTTACTCCAGGGAACATTTTAGCCCATGATCAAGTTACCTCATGCTACTCACTTTTCGACGATAGCATTATTTCCGTCGACGATTTATCAATATCCTCACAAGTGTTGAGCAAAAATGGGGTGAGCACTACGCTCACTGATTTGAATATTGTTGCGTCAATTCCGAGTGCTGGGATCTCTAAAGGCGTCGCTATAACCGTTAAGCAAAGGAATTGGCAATGACCTCGGTAAAGCAGCAAGCTGGAGCGGCTACGTTGTTAATCACATCTGTTTTAGTGTTGAGTGCTTTAATTGTTACTTTGGGCACCTATCGCAGCGTTTTTCATCAAATTAAGGTCGCGCAGAATGAAGTTCAAGTCCGCAAAGCTCATTGGAACGCCGAGGCTGGGTTGGAGTGTGGTTTTACCTATATAGCTGAAAATGATCTCACGGCAATTCCCAATGATTTAATGAATCACTGTCAGCAGTCGAAAGTCCTTACGTTGAAATCAGATAACCTAACACCGAATATATTGGTGTCGAGTGCTCACTATTTATCTCTCAACAAAGAGATAAGTTTTAACAATTCGTCGGGGCTAGGGGCGATGCAAACCAATTCGAGTTTGGAGTTTATTTCTGATCACAATATCGATATTACCCCAGATATTAGTCTTACTGCGGTCGGTGGTATTAACGAATGTGTGTCTGTTCGGTTCTTAGATAGTGTGATCTATAAAAACCAAGGCGGCGGGCGTCTGAAGACAATCACACCTACGGGCGGTCTCCCTCCTTTTCCTACCTTTGAGTCTTGCCAACCGACAACCGATATTAACCGCAATGCAACCATTGATTCAGTTGGGTCATTGCCTTCAAATGCTTTTCAATCAGATTTCAAATTTGACCCAGCCATCGATACTTTCTCTAATTACTTTGGGGTATCTAAAACGCCAGAAAATATTGACCAGATTAAGCGTGATTATCATGTGATTGACCTCATTGACAGGACTGTATCTCCCCCCAAGCACATTGATTTAGTCAATGGGAAGTATCAAGGTAATAAGTGTAGCCAAGCGATTAATCATGCCTTTACTAGTGGCAAAGATAAGGTGTGGGTGATCGGTGATTGCGTGGTCTATCACCCACCAATTAATGTGGTAGAACCTATCCCCGGTGTTATTACTCCACGTTCATTAGTGATTCAAGATGGCATCGTTGCGAACGGTAATGCAAGTGTGTTTGATGGTTCCTTTTATCACCTAAATGATATGAGCATATACGACGAACCAGCCTCCCCTGATGTTGATACGGACCTATTGAGCGGCTTATGGGCCAAAGTTCCAAATACGATATCTATCGCCGGCTTAGTGCAGAACAATTCGGTTTATATTGGATTTGCTTCTTTTTTTCCCAAGGGAGGGATGTTCTTTGATTCAGTTGGCGGGTTATCGACAATTCAAGGTTCGATTAACTTAGATTACACAGGCGAATACAACCCCCATAGTGTTCCTTTGAAAGCCAAATGGAAAAAGGGATCATGGAATGACTTATAAACATTCAGGTTTTAGCTTGATAGAGGTCCTGATCTCTTTTCTATTGATCGGTATCGCTTCGCTAGGGTTGGTTAAGCTACAGGTCTATGCAGAACAAAAATCGGATTACGCGTTGCACAGTGTAGAAGCGCTTCATTTTGCTGAAAGGCAGATGGAGTATTATCGAACTCGTGTATCGGATGTGGGGGGAGCTGTAGGGTTAATCCTTTTTACGGATCTCAATCAAGCGGACTACTGTCGCAATGCGACAAGTTCGGATCCTTTATCTGGTTTGTCGGGCTCTGGGTATACGATGAGCTGTGAGGTGACAAATGCCAGTGGTGCCTTGTCTCACGCTTTGAAAAACATTACGGTGACTGTTGCATGGCGAGATCGCATGAACCGTGCGCAAAGCATTCGCCTCGAAACTATGCTCTCCAAATACAGTGAGTTTGATTGATCTATTAAGCAAACGTTTACTGCATGCCAAGCCCTACGCTTCTCCTTTACTGATAGTTTTCACTCCTCGGACATTGTTTACGTGCCAGTTAAAACTCTGTATATGGAATGGTGTTTTTTGTGTTTTTATATTGTTGCTGTTGTACAGTATTTTTGCAAAATATGTCTCCATTTATGGAAAATGATGTGGAACCTTGTGCTTTTTAACAGCGACTTTAATAGAATATGTGCTGTACCAATAGGCCATGGTCAAAACTTATATTAGGCCTAAACAAACAACATCACATATGGAGTTACAATGAGTAACCAAGCCGTAAAAAAAGCACCATCGACTGAGAAGATCAGTGGTATGGACCGCTTTCTAAACTTCATTGAACGCGCCGGCAACAAAATTCCAGATCCAGCAATTCTGTTCTTCTGGGCTCTAGTTATTGTATGGGTAGCATCTGCACTTTTATCGAATCTTTCATTCGACTTAATCAACCCTCAAACGGGTGCTGCTCTTGAAGTAAACAACCTACTTACTGGTGAAGCGCTTGCTAGCTTCCTAGCGAATATGGTTACCACGTTCACAGGCTTCGCACCGCTAGGCATCGTACTTGTTGCTATGCTAGGTGTTGGCGTTGCTGACTCTTCAGGCTTCATTACGACTGGCCTTAAGAAGATGCTTAACTTCACGCCAGCTAAGCTACTAACGCCAATGCTAATTCTTGTTGCTATCGTGTCTCACACAGCAGCAGATGCAGGTTACGTTCTAGTAATCCCTCTTGGCGGTATCATCTTCCACGCAGCGGGTCGTCACCCTCTAGCGGGTATTGCAGCAGCGTTTGCTGGTGTATCAGGTGGTTTCTCAGCGAACTTCATTCCTTCAGGTATTGATCCGCTACTCGCAGGTTTCACTCAAACAGCGGCAAACGTTCTTGACCCTGCATACGTGATCAACCCTCTAGCGAACATCTTTTTTACTGGTTTGTCTTCAATTCTAATTGTGGCAATTGGTTGGTACGTTACAGAGAAAATCATCGAGCCTCGTCTTGCTAATACGCCTGTCGATGAAGATGCAGAACAAGCACCTGATCTAGGTACGTTTACAGCCATTGAATCTAAAGCATTCAAATTCGCTGGTTGGGCAATGGTTGCCGGTATTGGTCTGCTTATCGCGGCTCTAATGCCTGAAAACTCAGCACTTCGTTCACCAGAAGGCGAACTAACGGCGTTCTCAGCACCAGTAATGAAGTCTATCGTTCCTCTGATCTTCATCCTGTTTATTATTCCGGGTATCGTCTACGGCCGTGTAGCGGGTACCTTCAAGAATAGTAATGATGTTATCAAAGCAATGTCTGAGACGATGGCAACGATGGGCGCATACATTGTAATGTCGTTCTTCTGTGCTCAGTTCCTATCAGCATTTGCTCAATCAAACATCGGTACTATGCTGGCGCTTTACGGTGCTGAAGGCTTGAAAGCAATGGATCTTCCTGGTGAAGCAACGGTTGTTGGTATGATTCTACTAACGGCTTCAGTTAACCTTCTTGTAGGTTCAGCTTCAGCAAAGTGGGCTCTTATTGGTCCTATCTTAGTTCCTATGTTAATGGTTGTGGGTATCTCTCCTGAGCTATCTCAAGCGGCTTACCGTGTAGGCGATTCAGTGTCTAACATCATCTCTCCACTGATGGTGTTCTTCCCACTGGTTGTTGTTTACTGTCAACGTTACGTTAAGTCGACAGGTATCGGTACTCTAGCTTCTCTAATGATGCCATTCTCGATTGCTATGCTAATCGGTTGGTCTATCTTCTTGCTAGGTTACTGGGCTCTTGGTATCCCGCTAGGTATCCAAGCTCCTTACACTTACACAATGTAAGATTGAACTAAGCAAAATTAAGCTTTATTCATTGCTAAGCCCGCACCGAAATGTGCGGGCTTTTTTTTGCTATTTTTTTCTGTTTTTTTTATCCAATATTTTTATAGCCAAGACTTTTTATATCCCAAACTTTCTATATCCAAAACTTTTTATATTCAAAATAAAGGCACTCAGCTTATACTCCGGATTACGGCTAATTGTTGGCCGGTAAATTTAGGAAATCCAAGCCACATGAAGATTCTGCTTTTAGTAGGGTTAATTGTTTTAAATGGTCTGTTTGCCATGTCAGAGATTGCACTGGTAGCAGCAAAGAATAGTCGGCTGAAACGCTTAGCCGAAAAACATCGCTCCGCTCAGGTTGCTCTTGAGCTCAAAGAAAATCCAACCCGCTTCCTTTCAACCATTCAAATCGGTATTACGGTAATCGGCCTACTCAGCGGTATTGTGGGTGAGGCGACGCTTTCTGCTCCACTGGCCGTTCAACTTGAACTGTGGGGACTCGATCCAACACAAGCGAATATCCTGTCTACCACGGTAGTCGTTGTGGGTATTACTTACTTCGCGATTGTTGTAGGTGAGCTAGTGCCAAAACGTTTTGCTCAATCTCAAGCTGAAAACATTGCTGTGCTAGTCGCGCTGCCTATCTTCTGGTTATCTAAAATTGCGACGCCGTTTGTGTTTGCGTTGTCTGCTTCTACGGAAGGTATTCTCAAGTTAATGGGACGTGGTGGCGAAGAAGACAGTGTGACGGAAGATGATATTCATGCACTCGTGAAAGAAGGCTCGGAATCTGGTGTGATTGAACGTGGCGAGCAAGAGATGATTCGCAATATCTTACAGCTTGATGACCGTTTGGTGAGCTCGTTGATGACGCCACGTCGAGACGTCGACTTTCTGGATATTAGCCAACCGGTTGAGCAGATATTTAAAAAGCTGCGCAGTTCAAAGCATAGTGTGTTTCCATTGTGCCAAGACCACCTAAATAAAGTGGTCGGTACGGTGTCAGCCAAAGCCTTATTGAATCAGGCGGGCAATTTAAATATTCAAGTGATCATGGGGCTATCTCGCTCTCCGATCTATGTTCCAGAATCGATGAAGGCTTTACGTCTGCTTGGCTATTTTAAAGAGTCGGGTACAGAGATGGCATTCATTGTTGATGAATATGGCGATGTTCAAGGCCTTGTGACTCATTACGATATCCTAGAGGCGATTGCTGGTGAGTTATCGAACAACCCTAAAGATCTTTGGACAGAGCAAGTGGAAGATGGATTGCTGGTGGATGGATTGATTCCTATCAGTGAACTGAAAAACCGCTTAGAGCTGTCGGATTTTGAGGGTGAAAGCGAGAGCTTCCAAACGTTGAATGGCCTAGTGACTTGGTTAATAGGGCGCTTACCTGATGCAGGTGAAGTTGTTCAATACCAGCAGTGGCAGTTTGAAGTTATCTCTGTTGAGAACAATCGCATTGTGAGTATCAAAGCGACGCAAATAGCCGATGACATAGAAGGCGCCAATAGCTAGCGATCCGCCTAATCAGTAAGCGGCGATTGTTCATTGCCTCTTATCTCTTTATTGTTCATTATCACGAAGATTAGGTATGCTTCACCGCATACCTATTTTCGTTTTTATCCTTTGTTTTCTGGAGATCCCTTTGTCAGACCATCAATTCAGCCCTCAAGATGAAATCTTCATGCGACGCGCCATCGAGGTAGCTAAGCAAGCAGAAAAAGAGGGAGAGGTTCCCGTTGGTGCTGTTCTAGTGAAAGATGGGGAGGTTATCTCTGAAGGATGGAACCGCTCGATTGGCTGCCACGATGCAACCGCACATGCAGAAATCGAAACCTTGCGTAAAGCAGGTCAAGCCTTGGAAAACTATCGCTTACTTGATACCACCTTGTATGTCACCTTAGAACCGTGCCCAATGTGCGCGGGTGCCTTATTACACAGCCGAGTAAAGCGCATTGTGTTTGGTGCTCCAGACTTAAAAGCGGGTGCGGCGGGTACGGTATTGAATCTCTTTGAAAGCCAAGCCTCATACCACTATGCCGATGTTGAGCATGGTTTGTTAGAGGAAGAGTGTCGTGAACAATTACAGGCGTTTTTTAAGCGCCGTAGAAAAGAGATCAAAGAGAAGCGAAAGCTTGAGCGTTTGCAGGAAGAGCAGCGTTTAGAATCTGACAAGGCAAGTAATAAGAATAAGGTCAGTAACAAGAACAAGGTCTGTAACAAAAAATAGCAGCGATCTTTCGGCACTCTCAATCATAAGAGTGTCAAGCAAACTTAGTTGGTCATTACTTTTACTCAGCAATCATCTGCATGAAAGCACGGTTGCGCCAAATGATCTTCTTCTTATTATTTGAAAGCATACGCTTACGCCGGTTGGCAGCAACGGTCTTATCAAGGCGTTTCGATTTCAGTTTGTTCTTCATCATTTCAACGATTTCCTATTTGTCGTCTGGCTTTGTAAGTATGACTTCAGTTTTAATTATAGTGGTTATTTGCTTATAAGCTTTGCCACGAACTTAGCGTTGGCTTTCTGAACCACTATCGTGATGGCTAAGAGCTGAATGCAACAGAGCATTATGTCGCTTATGGTGTGACGTTATAAAGTTCGATTGTTACTGCAATATGACACTCTGGATATCGCAGGCGTTTTGTTTGTTTTGGTCATTTATCGTGATGCAATAAAAAAGAGCAATGCTAAATGGCATTGCTCTTTTTCTTTTACTTGGAAGACTCAGCGTCGTTCACTGCGGATTCAGCCTCACTGATTGTTGATTCAGCATCTGAAACCTCTAGAGGTGGGATAACTACCAAACCTTCAAGGCTCGCTTCTTCCTCTTTATTACGCTTATTTACATGGCCAATAATGCTCTGATAATAACGGCGAATGTTCTCAACGTAATTCCTTGCTTCATCACCACGCGCATACCCGTAACGAGTTTTGCTGTAGTACTTCTTCTGTCTTAGCAGAGGAAGCCTGTCTTTCACATCACCCCAAGCATCAGGATCACCGCCTTGTGCTTTGGTTAAGCGACGAGCATCCATCATGTGCCCGTAACCTACGTTATATGAGGCAAGCGCAAACCAGATCTTCTCGTGTTGGGTGATTGAATCTGGTACTCGATTCACGATACGACGCAGGTATTCAACACCGCCTTGTACCGACTGTTTCGGATCGAGACGATTGGTTACACCAACGCTCTTCGCCGTAGGCAGTGTCAGCATCATCATGCCTCGAACACCGGTTGGAGAGCGTGCGACAGGATTCCAGTGTGACTCTTGGTATGCTAAAGCGGCAATCAAGCGCCAGTCAAATTCTTGAGAATATTTCTGAAATAGCGGCGACCATTTTGGCAGCTTGCTATCCAATGCGCGGATAAATGCACGAGTATCAACGTAATCAAAAGTGCCGATATGGCCGATGTATTTTTCTTCCAGTGAAGCCAGTTCACCAGACTGTTTTAGGTTACCAAAGAACTCAATCAGTAATGCATAAAGGCTTTCATCTTCAGATTTCTGTAAATACCAAGAGATAGGTTGGTCTTCTGTCAGCTCAAATGCCAAAGCGACGTCTGGGTACAAACGCTGTGCGAGTGACAACTCAATCGAGTCCGCAACAGTAAACAAGCGTTCACCAGTAGAGACTTCTTTTAGCAGGTCATTGATGTCAGCATTACCTATTGCATCGTAGATAAAGTCATCGTGCTTGTTCTGGATCTGTTTTAGCGTTGGCTCAAAATGTGAGTCCTTCACTACCACCAAAGATGGCGTCAATGTTTCGGTAGATGCCGGCTCTTCTGATTCAGTTTGTGCTTTTACGAAATCAGCTTGACGCTTATTCTCGAACTTGATCAGTTGTTGAAGGTTTCTTGGGCGCCACTGTCCTTTTCTATACACCACTTGCTGGCTTACATAGTAATAGGCGGGCGCAGCGCGATAAGCGCGTGTCAGGTTATTGTTTTGCGTTAACCCTGTCGCGATAAGATCGATCTCGCCTTTCTTTAAGGCTGGAAAGAGGCCGGATAAACGGTAAGCGGGTTTAATCTCAAGCTGTACACCAAGCTCCTGCGCAAATTCACGAGCTAACTCGTAATCCAAACCAGCAGGGCCATCGGGACCAATGTAATAAGAGAGTTGGTTATTTAGGGTGCCGACGCGAAGAACGCCTCGCTCTCGTATCTGCTCAAGGACACTTTTAGGTTCTGACTCAATCTGGCATCCAGCCAACCCAACTAGGGCAATGGCAAGCAGAAGGAACTTAGACGAAAAGATGAGCGTAAATTTAGGCATCAAAATGAAATCTCGAAAAGTGGAAGCCCCTTTATACCAAACCCCGCAAGGCTGGCAAAGCAGGTTTATTTAAACAGTTGTAAAAGTGCTGATAAATGCAGCAAAAGTACCATTTACGCATAAAGATAAAAAAAATAACGCAAACGGTTGCTTTTGGTGTTACGTCACAAAAAGAAATGCTTTATAATGCGCTCGCATTGAAGAGGTGGAATCGGCATAGGTTTGGCAACCTTCGGGAATAGCTTCGAAGAAAACAGTTAGGTTGTTCCTATAACCCACTGAATTTATTCCAATACTACCTTAATCAACTGCATAAGAGACCTAAGCACATGAGAATTTTGCGTGGCTCCCCAGCTCTATCTGAGTTTCGTGTTAACAAGCTTTTAGAGCTTTGTCGTGAATTAAGCTTACCTGTAACAGGTATTTACGCTGAGTTTGCCCACTTTGCTGATCTAACGGCAGACCTAGATGAGTCTGAAGTTGAGAAGCTAGAAAAGCTACTGACTTACGGTCCAACGATTGAAGAGCATGAACCTGAAGGTTTACTGCTGCTTGCAACGCCACGCCCGGGCACTATCTCGCCTTGGTCTTCAAAATCAACAGATATCGCACACAACTGCGGACTGGCTAAAGTGTCACGTCTAGAGCGCGGTACTGCTTTCTACATTGAAACCTCTTCCGAACTTTCTGAACTTCAACTTGTTGAGCTGAAAGCCATTCTGCACGACCGTATGATGGAAGTGGTTTTCACTGACTTCGAATCAGCGGCGGCACTGTTCACTGTTGCTGAGCCTGCTCCTTATGCGGAAGTTGACCTACTAACTGGCGGACGTAAAGCGCTTGAAGAAGCAAACGTTACCTTAGGTCTTGCGCTAGCAGAAGATGAAATTGATTACCTTCTTGAAAGCTTCACTGAGAAGCTAGGTCGTAACCCGACTGACATCGAACTCATGATGTTTGCACAAGCGAACTCAGAGCATTGTCGTCACAAGATCTTTAACGCTGATTGGACTATCGATGGCGTTAAGCAAGAAAAATCATTGTTCAAGATGATTAAGAACACCTTTGAAACGACACCAGAGCACGTTCTGTCTGCTTATAAAGATAACGCAGCGGTAATGACAGGTTCTGAAGTGGGTCGTTTCTTCCCAGATCCAGAAACTCGCCAGTACAACTACCACCAAGAAAAAACACATATCTTGATGAAAGTTGAAACGCACAACCACCCTACAGCAATCTCTCCATGGCCGGGTGCATCAACAGGTTCAGGCGGTGAAATCCGCGATGAAGGCGCAACTGGTATTGGCGGTAAGCCAAAAGCGGGTCTGGTTGCTTTCTCCGTATCTAACTTGAAAATTCCGAACTTCGTTCAACCTTGGGAAACTGACTTTGGTAAGCCGAGCCGTATCGTTACTGCTTTGGATATCATGCTTGAAGGCCCTCTTGGTGGCGCAGCATTCAACAACGAATTTGGTCGTCCAAACCTATTAGGTTACTTCCGTACTTACGAAGAGAAAGTAAACTCTCACGCAGGTGAAGAAGTACGTGGTTACCACAAGCCAATCATGCTGGCTGGTGGTCTAGGTAACATTCGTGATGATCATGTTCAGAAGAAAGAGATCCCAGTAGGTGCAAGCCTAATCGTTCTTGGCGGTCCAGCAATGAATATCGGCCTTGGTGGCGGTGCTGCATCTTCAATGGATTCTGGTTCTTCTTCTGAAGACTTAGATTTTGCTTCTGTACAACGTGAAAACCCAGAGATGGAGCGTCGTTGTCAGGAAGTTATCGACCGTTGTTGGCAGCTTGGTGATGCGAACCCAATCGCATTTATCCACGATGTGGGCGCGGGCGGTATCTCGAATGCACTTCCTGAGCTAGTAGACGACGGCGAGCGTGGCGGTATCTTTAACCTACGTGACGTGCCAAACGATGAGCCGGGCATGAGCCCACTTGAGATCTGGTGTAACGAATCTCAAGAGCGTTATGTAATGGCGGTTGCTGATAAAGACATGGCAACATTCGATGCGATTTGTAAACGTGAACGTGCACCGTACGCAGTGGTTGGTAAAGCAACTGAAGAACGAGATCTGAAATTAGAAGATTCACACTTCGACAACACGCCAATCGACATGCCAATGGACATCCTATTAGGTAAAACACCTAAGATGCACCGTGACGCGAAAACGCTAAAAGCAAACAACCCTGCGATTGACCGTTCTGGCATCGAGATGAACGAAGCGGTTGACCGTGTTCTTCGCTTGCCAACAGTCGCTGAGAAAACATTCCTTATCACCATCGGTGACCGCTCGGTAACAGGCCTTGTAGCTCGTGACCAAATGGTTGGTCCATGGCAGGTTCCTGTTGCTAACTGCGCAGTAACAGCGGCAAGCTACGACTCTTACCACGGTGAGGCTATGTCTCTTGGTGAGCGTACGCCAGTGGCACTACTAGATTTCGGCGCGTCAGCTCGTCTAGCGGTTGGTGAAGCAATTACTAACATCGCAGCGACCAACATCGGCGATATCAAACACATTAAACTGTCGGCTAACTGGATGTCTCCAGCAGGTCACCCAGGTGAAGATGCAGGTCTTTACGAAGCGGTTAAAGCGGTTGGTGAAGAACTATGTCCAGCTCTGGGTCTAACTATCCCAGTGGGTAAAGACTCAATGTCGATGAAGACTAAGTGGGAAGAGAACGGCGAGCAGAAAGAAGTCACATCTCCGCTATCTCTTGTTATCACTGCGTTCGCACGTGTTGAAGATGTTCGTAAGACAATCACTCCTCAACTGCGTACTGACAAAGGTAATACAAGCCTAGTTCTTATCGACCTAGGTAACGGCAAAAACCGTATGGGTGCGACAGCACTTGCACAGGTTTACAAGCAGCTTGGTGATAAGCCAGCAGACGTAGACAACGCAGCGCAACTAAAAGGTTTCTACGAAGGCGTTCAAGCACTTGTAGCGAACGACCAAGTTGTCGCTTACCACGATAAAGGCGATGGTGGTCTATTCGTAACGCTAGCTGAAATGGCGTTCGCAGGTCACTGTGGTGTTAACGCTGATATTGCGGCGTTAGGCGAAGATACGCTTGCGGCACTATTCAACGAAGAGCTAGGTGCTGTAATCCAAGTTCGCAACGATGACCTAGACGCAGTACTTGCTACTCTTGCAGCAAACGGTCTAGAAGCGTGTTCACACGTAATCGGTTCTGTTGAAGCCTCTGATGAGCTAGTGATTAAGTCTGGCGAGTCTGTAGTGATTGAACGTAACCGTACTGAACTACGTACTATCTGGGCTGAGACGACGCATAAAATGCAAGGTCTACGTGATAACCCAATGTGTGCTGACCAAGAGCACGAAGCGAAGAAAGACAACTCAGACCCAGGTCTGAACGTGAAACTGAGCTTTGACGTAAACGAAGACATCGCAGCACCATTCATCAACGCTCCTATGATAAATAAGGGTGCTAAGCCTAAAATGGCGATTCTACGTGAGCAGGGTGTTAACTCTCACGTTGAAATGGCAGCCGCATTTGACCGTGCAGGCTTCGAAGCAACTGATATTCACATGAGCGACATCCTAACGGGTCAAGCGGTACTGGAAGAGTACAACGGCCTTGTGGCTTGTGGTGGTTTCTCTTACGGTGACGTACTAGGCGCTGGTGAAGGTTGGGCTAAGTCGGTTCTGTTTAACGACTCTACGCGTGACCAGTTTGAAAACTTCTTCAAGCGTGAAGATACCTTCTCTCTAGGTGTGTGTAACGGTTGTCAGATGCTGTCTAACCTGCGCGAGCTAATCCCTGGTGCTGAGTACTGGCCACGTTTCGTTCGCAACGAATCTGAGCGTTTTGAAGCACGTTTCAGCCTAGTTGAAGTTCAGAAGTCTGATTCTGTATTCTTCAACGGCATGGAAGGGTCTCGTATGCCAATCGCAGTTTCTCACGGTGAAGGCCGCGTAGAAGTACGTGACAACGATCACCTAAACGCGATTGAAAACTCAGGTACAGTTGCTCTACGTTACGTTGATAACAACGGTAACCAAACGCAGCAATACCCGAACAACCCGAACGGTTCGCCAAACGCTATCACTGGTTTAACGACGACAGATGGCCGTGTGACTATCATGATGCCGCACCCAGAGCGTGTATTCCGTACGGTTGCAAACTCTTGGTCTCCGGAAGGTTGGGGCGAGAATGGCGCTTGGATGCGTATGTTCCAAAACGCACGTAAGAATGTGGGTTAATCACTTTCTTACTAGCCGCATTAATCTAGGCTAGGTTATGCAAAAATGAAAAGCGCAGATCGAAAGGTCTGCGCTTTTTTTATTTTCAAAATTTAGGAACCAGAGCGAAAAATTAACGTTTGCAGTTTGCTGTTCTAAAAATCTCCACTACGCTAAATGTTATGGAATCAATTTGTTAGGCCGTGAATTTCTGTATGTGTGCATGTTTGGCTATGCAAAAACTGAATCAATCATCGTGGCATAAGAGGGAACTATGAAAACAACAATCACAAAAGCCGTTGCAGTGGCAGCGATTGTCATGTCGTTAGCTGGGTGTGTCGGTAGTAACGCCGTTACTGGTAAATTAATGAAGTTCAACGTTGAGGTTGTAGATAACCGTTACGCTCGTGCAGGGGTCAACTTCTTGCTTGCTCCAGTTTACGCATTAACATTCGCAGCCGATTACATCGTATTTAACTCGATCGAATTCTGGGCGGGTAAAAACCCACTTACAGGCGCGCCCCACATCTTTGATAGCAAAGTCGATACCATGATTGATGTGAACGATAGCCTTGATGATTCACTGAAAGATGCACCACTTGGCTTCAATAATCGCCATATCGAACAAGGCGAAATGCAACAAATTGATGAAAATACCATTCGTATGGACATTACTTACAACGATGGTCAAAAAGCAGTACTGACAGGCATTCGTGATGGTGACAAGGTCAGCTACTACATGGATGGCACACTAGTTTCAGAGACTTCTATTCAAGCTCTTGAGCAGCTAGCCGCAGAGAAAGCATAACCTACTCTGATCTGCAGATATAAAAGAAAAGCCGTTGGATTTAACCCCAACGGCTTCGTACTTTTTAGCATTTAGCATTTAGCATTTAGCATTTAGCATTTAGCATTTAGCGCTTAGATTAGTTGTTGCTGTGTAGCTCGCTGTTTAGTTCAACAGCAGACTTGTTCGCAAGACATTCAATTTGGCCAGTGATTGAGTTACGACGGAACAGAAGATCAGAAACGCCAGCTAGATCGCGAGCTTTAATGATTTCTACCTCGTTGCCTTCTTTATCTAGCATGCGAACCTTAGTACCCGCAGTCACGTAAAGACCAGATTCAACCGTGCAACGGTCGCCCATAGGGAAGCCAAGACCCGCGTTTGCGCCTAGTAGGCAGTTTTCGCCGATAGAGATAACCATAGTACCGCCACCAGACAGAGTACCCATGATAGAAGCGCCGCCGCCAATGTCTGAACCGTTACCTACAACAACACCCGCAGAGATACGACCTTCAACCATGCTCACGCCAGTTGTACCAGCATTGAAGTTGATGAAACCTTCGTGCATTACTGTTGTGCCTTCACCCACATGTGCGCCAAGACGAACACGAGAAGTATCAGCAATACGAATACCTGTTGGTACTACGTAATCCACCATTTTAGGGAACTTGTCTACGCAATCTACAGATAGAGCGCGACCAGCTAGGCGAGCTTCGATTTGACGCTCAGCCAGCTCAGGAAGATCGATTGGACCTTCGTTAGTCCATGCGATGTTGTGCAGTAGACCGAAGATACCGTCTAGTACTGTACCGTGCGGTTGAACTAGGCGGTTAGAGATAAGTTGTAGCTTAAGGAAGCCTTCAGCAACCGATGCTGGCTTCTCGTCAGTCGCAAGAACAACAAGAACAAGTGGTTGCTCAGATGCTGCCGCTTTTTCTGCGAAAGATGCGTTAGCTGCATCATCGTTTGCTGCGAATGCCTTCGCCAGTTCTGCGCTTTGTGCAGCAGAGATTTCGATAGCTTGGTTGCCTTCAGAGTAACCTGATACTTCTGCCACAGCCGCTATAAGAGCGTCGCTTGGGTTTAGAAGTGGGTTAGGGAAGAACGCTTCAATGATTTTATTGTCGCGATTTTTGGTTGCCGTACCGAAGGCTAGTGAAAAGTAAGCCATGTTGAATCTCCATGTGTTGAGTCTTGATTTTGCTATTCCAAAACAACGGCTCGAATAACAAGCGCTGCCGTTAGCAAAGTTAATTTAATTGCGTTCATCATAAAGAGAGCGCCCTCGTTATGAAAGGGCGCATTGGGATAAAGTCTGTAAAATGATATTGCTTGTCTTTCTGGAGATAGTTTTCTGCAATGAGAAAATGATGCAATTCAACAAAATTTGATATCAAAGTTAGATAACCAACGTTCTTTAAATGAACAACACTCTTTAAATAAATAGCGCTTTATAAGCCTGCTCAATCCCTTCAATCAACATCTGCATACCGATAACGGCGAGTATTAAACCCATCATTCGGGTTATCACGTTCAATGCACTTGGTCCGACAGCTTTAACGAAGCGTTCGCCGAATACAAATAAGATATAGGTTAAGGTACATAGTAGGCCGAAAGCGACGATGGTTATGATGGTTTCATAGACCCCCTCGGTACTGGCAAAGTTCATCGCAGTGGCAATGGTGCCGGGGCCAGCGAGAATTGGCATTGCAAGTGGTGAGACGGCGATACTTAGAGCAGCGTCTTTCTGGGCGTCTGAGTTCACTTTCTCTTTTGCTTTGGCGTGTGTTGAATCACCTTGCAGCATGTGGAAACCAATCAAAAAGACCAAAATGCCGCCTGTGATGCGCAGTGCGTACAGCGTGATACCAAAGAGGTCAAAGATCAGTTTGCCAGAGAGTGCAAAAGTACTGACGATGATGAATGCGATAAACACTGAACGGAAAGCGATAGATTTAACGGTTTCCCTGTCATTGTCACCGGTTAATCCAAGAAAAATTGGCGTATTAGCTATTGGGTTCATGATGGCAAAAAAGCCCATGAACACGGTAATGGTATGAATGATGAGCTCTTTCATATTATTCCTTTGAAAAGATGTAGTTAAATACAAATGGTTTGTGTATTTAATCTTAGATATAAATAATTATTAGAAATAGATAGTAGAGTAAGTGTGAATAAAAAACAGCCAGCATAAGGCTGGCTGTTTGGTTTTAGTGATAGGTGTAGAGTTTTGGTCGTCTGTTATTGCTTGTTTCTCAGTTAACTGACTCTATTCTATGGATAGATCGTGGCGCTCAACGTTGTCGTTATGCGTTTTGAGATTCGCTTACTGCTACAGCCAATGCAACCGTCGCACCGACCATTGGGTTGTTACCCATACCGATGAAGCCCATCATTGCCACGTGAGCAGGGACAGAAGAGCTACCTGCGAACTGAGCATCAGCGTGCATTCTGCCCATGGTATCTGTCATGCCGTAAGACGCTGGGCCTGCTGCCACGTTATCTGGGTGCAATGTTCTACCTGTACCGCCGCCTGAAGCAACTGAGAAGTAAGGTAAACCTTGGCGAGTACGTTCTGCTTTGTAGATACCTGCAACAGGGTGTTGGAAGCGCGTTGGGTTAGTTGAGTTACCCGTAATACTCACATCCACTTCTTCTCTGTGCATGATTGCCACGCCTTCACGTACATCATCAGCGCCGTAACACAAGATCTCTCCGCGAGGGCCTTGTGAGAAGCGGCGGCGTTCTGTTTCAACAAGCTCACCTGTTTGGTAATCGTACTGAGTGCGAACATAGGTAAAACCATTGATGCGAGAAATTAAGTAAGCCGCATCTTTACCTAGACCATTGAGTATTACCTTCAATGGGTTGTGACGTGATTTGTTGACGTTGAGTGCGATTTTAATCGCACCTTCTGCAGCAGCAAAAGATTCATGGCCCGCAAGGAAAGCAAAGCAGTGACTCTCTTCATTGAGAAGACGTGCAGCCAATGCACCGTGGCCAATACCGACCTGGCGTTGCTCAGCAACACTGCCGGGTTTGGTGAATGCTTGAAGGCCTTCACCAATGATATTCGCTGCTTGTTCTGCGCTGGTGGCTTTGCGAAATAGCGCCAGTGCTGAACCAAGGATATAAGCATCGGCAGCGCTTTCAAAAGCGATAGGCTGGGTGTCCATCACCAAGGCTTTTGGATCAACGTTGTGGGCTTTGCAGTATTGGTTCGCTTGCTCTAAAGAGTCGAAGTTCATTTCTGCCAATACGCGAGTTACCGATTCATTAAATTGAGTGTTCATCATATCTTTCCTCTAAATTGGCAAAATTAGTGTTGGCGTGGGTTAATGGTGGTAACGGCTTCATCGAAGCGACCATAAGTCCCCGTCGCAAGGTCAGCAGCTTCATTAGCTGGCATGCCTTGGTTAATCGCCTTCATCATTTTGCCGAGGTTGAGATATTCGTAGCCAATCACTTCGCTGTGATCATCAAGTGCAAGCTTGGTCACGTAGCCTTCTGCAAGCTCTAGGTAACGAACGCCTTTCGCTGAGGTTGAATAGCTGGTGCCTACTTGGCTACGTTGTGTTTGACCTAAGTCTTCCAATGCTGCGCCAATTTCTAGGCCGCCTTCAGAGAATGCGGATTGAGTTCGACCGTAAACGAATTGCAGAAAGATTTCACGCATGGCTACGTTAATAGCGTCACACACCAAGTCAGTATTCAGAGCTTCAAGAATGGTTCTTCCTGTGAGGATTTCGGCTGCCATCGCGGCTGATTGAGTCATGCCTGAACAACCAATCGTTTCGATTAGCGCTTCTTCGATGATGCCGTTTTTTACGTTCAGCGTTAGTTTTGCTGCACCTTGTTGTGGTGCACAAGTGCCGACGCCATGGCTTAAACCAGAAATAGCGATGACATCTTTTGGACTAACCATAGCACCTTCAACTGGAATTGGAGCTGAAGTGTGAAGATCACCCCTTTGAATAGGGCACATTGATTGAATTTCTGAAGAGTAGTGCATAATGTTTTCTCACTGATAGAGCCATTTAAGACCTAGGGCGTTGAGAAAACAGGACGTGTTGGAAGAGGTGTGGCTAATTCACTACAGATCTTGAGTATCGATCATCCAAAGGTGTCATGAAGCTCGGTCTTAATAGACTAAGTCCATTCCAAAATGGAGGAGTAGCGATACATCCAACAGTATTACCTGTTTTCGATTCTGTAGGAGTCATTAGCACGGTTCAAAAGAACGGGCGGTTGAAGCAAAAGCTTAGGTGGAACCCCATCACCTGATGGCTATAGATTAGATCTTAATCACACTTTTGTGCAAGCGAATGTTTAGAGCGATTTCGACTATAAACAGAGTTCATTATATTTCGATAAGTATAAAAAAACGCCAATAACGAGCTCTGATTAGAGACATTATTGACGTTTTTTAGAAAACTTCAGCTAATTAAGCGGCATCTTCTTCTGCGTCTTCAACAGCTTCAAGCTTCTTTTCTTTTTTCGGAGCTGGTTTACGCTTAGCACCTAATGCGTAAAGAACTTCTTCTTTGTTCTTCGCTAGGTACATAGCAAGCTCTTCTTGCTTGCCTTCATCTTCAACTAAATCGCTTTTGCTTAATAGTTCAAAAAGCTCATCAGCCATATCCAGCATTTTGTCGTATGCGTCAGCTTCGGCTTTAGAGGTAAAAGTCATTTTCTCTTCTCCGTTGCGTTCGACCACGTACTTGACGATAACAGCCATGGTTAATCCTCTAAGTTTGATAAAATTTCACTGGCTTTTTATACAGTTTCTGATGTTAAAAGTCCAGTTGGAGCCCTAACAATGCGGCCTCAATCTTGATGTGTAGCCCAGTCTTCACAATAACTCATGAAAGATTTCAGCAGTGGGCTCTGGTATTTGTCTTTGTGAACCAGCATCCAGAATCGACGTTTCATGTCGAGTGGGACATCGAGTGCTTTCACTCGGCCTGAGTCAATTGCTCGTTGCGCAGCCAGCCGTGATAAACACGCGAATCCAAGATTGGCAGAAACTGAATTGATGATCGCCTCGGTGGTGTTGAGCTCAAAGGATTCATACCAATGTTCGATACGCGGTGCGACGGCACGAAGGAAAAACTCGCGAGTCCCTGAGCCTGATTCACGTAGAATCCAGTGACTATCTTCTAAATCGCTTAAAGTCACTTTTTCTTTTGAAACGAGAGGATGTTGATTACTAACAATAATACACATTTCATCGCTGCTAAACTGACTCGAAATGAGTTCAGGGTGTAATGTTTTTCCTTCAATTAGCGCGATATCAAGTTCATAATCCACCAACTTTTGGCAGATCAGCGCACTGTTTGAAATGAACAAGCTTTGATCCTGATGCTGAGTTAGCTCGCGAAAGCCAGACAGAATAAACGGTGCAACCTGATTACCAATTGTGTCACTCGCACCGACCTTTAGATTGCCACTTAAAGGCTGGTCGTCACGGAACAAAACATCAATACCAGCAGCACGATGTAATATCTCATCCGCCAAAGGAAGAAGCTTTTGTCCTTCTTGATTGAGAATTAATCGGTTGTTGACCCGGTCAAATAGAGAGTGGCCCAATTGTTTCTCCATCTCGCCCAGCGCCATGCTGACAGCAGCCTTAGACAAAAACAGTGCTTCCGATGCGGCGGTAAGCGTCGAATGTTGGGTAATGGTGACAAACACTTTGAGTTGTTTGATTGAAATATTAGCCATCAGGTTCCTAGTTTTACGCTGCTGGAGGAAAGGTATCGTTCAGTATTAATGAACACTTGTTATATATAATTGGATATTGTTTAACGAAGCGCAAGCGTATTATGGCTTCAACAAGCTGATGAGTTCACAAGTTTAGTGAATTAAGTTTAAGAGAGGCTGACATGATTCAATGTATTAAATATAGATTAACAGGAGCTCCAACACCCATGGCAGGGTTAGCACTCGCAATTGCAAGTTTAGGCTGGTGTTGGGATGGTGTTTTAGTCGCACAAGGTATTTTGCACACACCGGGTTTGGTGCAGTGGGTCAGTGCTGGTATTGCGGCTGTATTGCTTCTTGTTTTAGCTGTGAAATTTTTGATTCACGGCCACTTATTACGTGAAGACCTTGCTCACCCTGTTGTCGGCAGTGTTGTACCCACATTCGCAATGGGTTGTATGGTGGTGTCTGCTTCGTTGGCTCCGATCTCTCAATTCTTACAAGAAGCTGTGTGGCTCGCTTCGGTAGCGTTACATGTCGTGTTCTTGGTGAGCTTCTTATACCACAGAGCTAAAAACTTTGAGATTCACCACATGGTACCAAGCTGGTTTGTGCCACCAATCGGTATTATCGTGGCAGACGTTTCTTTTTCAGGTAACCCGATCTTAGAACCCGTTGCTCACGCGACTTTAGTCTTTGGTTTATTGGTTTATGCCGTAATGCTACCTCTTATGATCTACCGTTTGATCTTCTCTCATGAAGTGCCTGACGCAGCAAAACCAACCATTGCGATTATGGCGGCACCAGCAAGTCTATCTTTAGCTGGCTACCTAACGGTGACGGCAAATCCTTCGCCAGTGATCATTGGGTTACTCTTTGGCATTGCAGTGTTGATGACGTTTATTATCTACATCGCGTTTTTCAAACTACTTCGTCTGCCATTCAGCCCTGGCTATGCGGCGTTTACCTTCCCAATCGTGATTGGTGCAACGGCGCTATTCAAATTGGCGGCTTGGATGCAAGCACAAGGTATTGAAGCGCATTACATAAATCAAGTATTCGGTCTAGCGTATCTAGAATTGATTGTGGCAACGTTTGTGGTGGGTTATGTGGCGGTTCGTTATTACATGAATTACAAACCTCACCGTGTTCTAAGCGCGGTAGGCAGTAAATTGTAAGAAGCAATAGTTCAAAAGATAAACGGACCTTAAGTTTTCAGTATTTCATAAGCTTATATTCCTAATCCAAACACGGCACTTATGCTAATCTGGCTTTATATTGTGGCAAGATTAGCGTGAGTGCACTTTGTTTACTGTTTATCATTCCAATAAAGTTGATACTTTAAAAATCCTTCTCGTTCACTTAATCAAAAGTGATCCTTTAGCCAATCCTTTCGAAAAAGAGCAGATCTTGGTTCAGAGCCCAGGTATGTCTCAATGGCTTAAGATGGAACTCGCCAAAGAGTTTGGTGTAGCAGCAAATATCGATTTCCCACTTCCAGCAACCTTCATTTGGGATATGTTTACCCAAGTGCTTCCTGATGTACCTAAACGCAGTGCTTTTAACAAAGAAGCGATGACGTGGAAGTTGATGAGTTTACTACCCGTTAAGCTTGACCACCCTGATTTCTTGCCTCTGCAACGTTATCTTGAAAATGATGAAGATGACTCTAAGTTGTATCAATTGGCAGAGAAAATTGCCGATATCTTCGATGGTTACTTGGTGTATCGACCGGAGTGGATGGCGATGTGGGAAGCGGGAGAGCCCGTTGCTGAATTGGTCGATGATGAAGGGCAGCAAGAGCACCCTTGGCAACCGATTTTGTGGCAAGTGCTCTATGAGCAAACCTTGTCTCAAGGCCAATCTAAATATCATCGTGGCAACTTGTATCACGACTTTATTGAAGCGCTAGCCAAGCAACAAGGTCAACTGCAACATCTGCCTAAACGCTTATTTGTGTTTGGTATTTCTTCGCTGCCTCCTCGTTACATGGATGCGTTGAAAGCACTTGGCGAGCAGATTGATGTGCACTTGATGTTTACCAACCCTTGCCAACATTACTGGGGCGATATTCGCGACCGTAAATATTTGGCAAGAGTTGAAGCCCAGCGTCGTAAGCAGTTTGCGTTGGTTGATGGTTTACCTAAATTGGAGGGTGAAACTTCACCATTGAAAGATGGCATTGAAGCTAATATTGAAGACGAACTGCATACCAGCCAAGCCGTGGGTAATAGTTTACTTGCGTCTATGGGAAAGCTGGGCAGAGATAACCTGTTCTTGCTATCTCAATCAGACAGCGAAGAGCATGAGTTCTTTATTGATGTTGAGAGGGATAACCTGCTGCATCAATTGCAAGCTGATATTCTTCAGTTAGAAGAGCATCAAGACGACCACATCTTAGATTCCAGCAACCATAAACAGGTGGTTGAGCTTGGCGATCGCTCTCTGACCGTACATGCGTGTCACAGCCCAATGCGTGAGGTTGAAGTCCTTCATGATCAGTTGTTGGCGATGTTTGATGCCAACCCGACTCTGAAACCACGCGATATCATCGTTATGGTGTCTGACATTAATGCTTATAGTCCAGCGATTCAGGCGGTATTTGGTAATGCTCCGGGTGAGCGTTATATCCCTTACTCGATTTCTGATAGAACCGCAGACCAAGAAAGCCCAATTCTGACCGCTTTCATGCAGTTAGTCGCGCTACCGAACACGCGTTGTTTAGCCTCTGAGTTGCTAGAGCTGTTAGAAATTCCTGCAATGATGTCACGTTTTGGTATTGACGAGTTTCAATTCGAGCAAGCCAAGCAATGGGTTGAAGAAGCGGGTATCCGTTGGGGTGTTGATGCTTCAACGGCGACAGAATTTGATCTACCTGCGACCGAGCAAAACACTTGGCTATTCGGCATTCAGCGCATGTTATTAGGATATGCGATGTCGGACTCTGCAGGTTTGTTTGAAACTGAACACTCTCCAATTGCCGCTTATAACGAAGTTCAAGGCATTAACGCCGAACTTGCAGGTAAGTTAGCTCACTTTATCGATCGTATTGCCCATTACCGTCAACGCTTAACTGAAACTCAATCTATCGATATGTGGCGTGAAATCTTGCTGCAAATGATTGATGATTTCTTTGCGGTTGAACTGGAAGGCGAGGTGGTGCTTAAGTCGATACGTGATGCGCTTTCGCAACTGAATGAACAGCTTGATGATGCCTTGTATGAACAAGAGTTGTCGCCAAGCATTATCTATCAGTACCTCAATAATAAGTTATCGGGTGCACGTATTAGTCAGCGTTTTTTAGCAGGCCAAGTTAACTTTTGTACCTTGATGCCGATGCGTTCTATTCCTTTCAAAACCGTTTGTCTATTGGGAATGAACGATGGTGTTTACCCTCGCTCAATGCCACCAGAAGGTTTTGATCTAATGAACGGACGCACACGACCAGGGGATCGTTCTCGCCGTGATGATGACCGCTATCTATTCTTAGAGGCGATGATGTCAGCACAAGAGTGTTTGTACATCAGCTATGTCGGCCGTTCGATTAAGGATAATACTGAGCGAGTGCCATCGGTATTGGTTTCAGAGTTGATTGAATACTGCCAACAGAACTACTGTTTGAGTGACGATCAAGCCTTACCAAGTGATGATTCAGGCATCAAGCTGACTCAAGCGATCAGCTTTGAACACACCATGACACCGTTCAGCCCTGCTGCGTTTACTCAAGGTGATGCGAGCCATGTGCTGAGTTACGCCAAAGAGTGGCTTCCAGCGGCTAACCGTACCGGTGAACGCAGTGGTGAATTCAATCGTGCATTGGATGACTATTTGTTGGGTGCGACGTACCCGTTAGAACTCGATTTGGTTGAGTTACAGCGTTTTTGGCGTTTGCCAGTGCAGTACTTCTTTAATCGCCGCCTAAAAGTGGTATTTGAGCCGCCACTTCCTGTGATGGAAGACGATGAGCCATTTGTACTTAATGGTTTAGAGAGTTTCCAACTTAAGGATGCTTTGCTGCAAGTGCTGCTAGACCACCCTGAAGGCGCAGACGAAGCAGTGCGACTGTTTGTCTCTGAGCAAAAAGCACAGGGCCGATTACCGGTTGGCGCCTTTGGTGATATCGAGTTTGAAACCAACCGTGTTCAAGCGGAAGACTTAGCTAAAGAGATTCGATTTGTGAGCGGATCACCGCAACAAGATCTCGAAGTGAATATCGAATTTGATGTGTTAGGCGAAGGTAAGCCTGTTCGCTTGATGGGTTGGTTAACTCAAAACTATCAATCAGGTCTAGTTCGTTTCCGTAGCGGCAAAATACGCTCTCAAGATTATTTGGCAGCGTGGATTGATCATCTATGTTGTGCAGTGATGGGACACGGAAAAACGACCCATATTATTGGCTACGACAGAAAAGAGGGCGTTGTTCACCAAACGCTACAACCTATCGGCGACGCGCAACAGGCGAAGAGCTTGTTGGCTGAGTTAGTACGACTGTTTTATCAAGGCATGACAGCACCGCTACCTTACTTCCCGAAAACCGCATTGGCTGGCGTAGAGGCTGGCTTTAGCCGTGGTAAGTGGGTCGATGACGAAGAAAAGTCGCTCAAGAAAATGGCCGATACCTTTAATGACAGCTTCGCCTTTACGGGTGAGGGGAGAGATACTTACATCTCACGTATTTGGTCTAAATGGGACGATGAGTTGGCTGCTGAGTCACGGATGTATTCAACGCTTGTGTTACAGGCGGCAAGGTTGGCAGCTGCCGATCTGGAAGATCAGGAGTAGGTGGCCGTGATCGACAAGATCAATAGCGGGTGCGCTGAATTAATGAAAGACGAAAGAGAGTCGTTGGTAAGCATTTGGGATGCCTGCTTTCAAGATGAAGGGAATCAAGGTGAAGAAAAGCAAGGTACAGGAAATAAAGTGGCCGCCAGTAAATCATTATTAGTGTAGGGCGTTCGCTGTACGGCCACAGGTCAGAGGGACCATTATTCTGTGGTTCAAAGTAACGCCGTAAAGTACAAAACTCGTACGCGCCCCTGAACTCGTGGGCGCATAGTAGCGAGGCGATCTGAATTGATCCGTGAGAGAGATCGCACTAACTATTAACAAATCAGCGTAGGACGTAAATTGAATGACGTTTTCCACGCTAGGTCACATTTATAGCAATAGTCACATTTTTAACAGACTCATCTATCAAAAGGCAGTAAGGCATGACGACCACAAGCAGTGTTCAGGTAATCGCTCCAAAAACACTCGATACCATGACGTTTCCACTTCATGGCGCGCGTTTAATTGAAGCATCGGCGGGTACGGGTAAAACATTTACCATTGCTGGCTTGTATTTGCGCCTACTGCTCGGGCACGGTACGGCCGCTCCACAAGGTGATCTGACTGAAGCCACTCGACACCATGAGCCGCTAACCGTAGACCAAATCTTGGTTGTGACCTTTACTGAAGCGGCAACGGCAGAGCTACGAGATCGTATCCGTGCTCGAATCCATGATGCACGTATCGCGTTTGCACGTGGGCAAAGTGACGACCCAGTGATTGCTCCTTTGTTACAAGCCATCTATGATCATGCTGGCGCAGCTAAAACTCTGCTTAACGCTGAAAGACAAATGGATGAAGCAGCGGTCTACACCATTCACGGTTTCTGTCAGCGAATGTTGACTCAAAATGCCTTCGAGTCTGGAAGCCGCTTTGATAATGAATTTGTGACCGATGAAAGCCACTTAAAAGCTCAAGTGGTTGCCGATTATTGGCGCAAACAGTTCTACCCATTGCCAATTCAATTAGCAGGTGAGGTTCGTAATATCTGGGGTTCTCCCGCTTCTCTATTGGCTGACGTAAATCGTTATCTGACGGGTTCTCCACTAAAGCTAACCGTCGAAGCAATGTCGGGCGACCTGCAAACTCTGCACAACCAAAACCTAGATAAAGTGAAGCAACTTAAGGCGTTGTGGTGCGAATCCGAAGCGGACTTTTTGGCATTGATTTCAGGTTCAGATGTGAACAAGCGCAGCTACACTAAGAAGTCTTTGCCTACTTGGTTAGAAGCGGTCACGGCATGGGCGCAGAGCGACACCCATGATTACCAGTTCCCAGATAAATTAGAGAAGTTCTCACAAGCCACTCTAAGCGAAAAAACACCAAAAGGCACTGCACCTCAGCACGCCGTTTTCGAAGCGATTGAGGACTTCTTAAATTCTCCAGCAGATCTAAAAGCTCCATTGCTGGCGCATGCGATTATTCATTGTCGAACTATGCTAGCCAAGGCTAAGCAGCAGAAGCAGTGGTTATCATTTGATGATTTGCTGACCCAGTTATCCGCGTCCATTGATGTGGATGAGCAATCACTGCTTGTGGAGAGAATCCGCACCTTATACCCAGTGGCGATGATCGATGAATTCCAAGATACCGATCCGCTGCAATACAGTATTTTTAGCCGAATCTATCTCGATAATCCGCAGTGCGGCTTGTTTATGATCGGTGACCCGAAGCAGGCTATTTATGGCTTCCGTGGCGCAGATATATTTACCTATATCAAGGCGAGAAACCAAGTTAGTGCTCACTACACCTTAGGCACTAACTGGCGCTCAAGTGCCGATATGGTCAGTGCAGTAAACCAAGTGTTTATGAATTCGGACAGCCCGTTTATCTACGACCAAGACATTCCATTCTTACCCGTTGCTGCCAGTCCATCGGCTGACAAACGCCAATGGGTGATGAACGGAGAAACCCAGCATGCACTGACCTTTTGGCTACAAGAAGCGGAAGATAAGCCCTTACCGAAAGGCGAATATCACAAAGCCATGGCCGAGGCGACAGCGAGTCAAATTCAAACCATTCTGACCGCTTCTCAAAACCAACAAGCCTATTTTGATAACGGCAAAAAACAACATGCCGTGAATGCGGGTGATATTGCTGTCTTGGTTCGAACCGGTAGTGAAGGTCGCCTGATTAAGAACGCGTTGTCGGAACAAGGCATTGCGAGTGTGTATTTGTCTAACCGAGATAGCGTGTTCACCAGCTTGGTTGCACAAGATATTCAACGTTTGTTGCAGGCGGTGCTGACACCTGAAAATGACCGAGCATTACGTGCCAGTTTAGCGTCGGAATTGTTTGCTCTGGATGCCGCATCATTGGATGAACTCAACAACGATGAAGTGGTGTGGGAAAACGTCGTTAACGAGTTTAGAGAATATCGTAAGTTGTGGCTGCAACGTGGCGTATTACCAATGCTTCGCAGCGTGATCAGTAAACGACATCTCGCGGAACGCTTACTGGAAGAAGAAAATGGTGAGCGCTCACTCACTGATTTGATGCACATTGGCGAACTGTTGCAACAAGCTAGGCAGGAGCTCGACAGCGACTATGGTTTGTTACGTTGGCTAGCAGAAGCGATATCAGATGCGCAAAATGGTTTAGGTGGCAGTGAAGATGACATTCAACGCCTTGAATCAGAGAGAAACTTAGTTCAAATCGTCACTATTCATAAATCGAAAGGTTTGGAATATGACCTAGTATTCCTGCCGTTCGTGGCGAGTTATCGTGAAGCGAGTGAAGGTAAGTTCTACGACCATGAATCAGATACCACAGTGCTTGATATTACGGGTAGCGACAGTGCCTTAGCGCAAGCCGACAAAGAGCGATTGGCGGAAGACTTACGTTTGATTTACGTGGCGCTTACTCGTGCCGTTTACGGTTGTTTCATTGGTATGGCTCCTTTACGTAAAGGGCGTTCAACCAAAGAGCCGACCGGCGTTCACTTAAGTGCCATGGGCTACTTGGTTCAAAATGGACAAGAGCAAGGCATCGCTGAGTTACATCAAGCTCTGTCAGCGATTGAGGGTAAGAATTCAAGCGTATTGCTGTCTGAAACGCCTACCGCTCACGAACAAGTTTTTGTGCAAACAGAGCAAGTGAGTGACGACTTACAGGCTAGTGAACTTAAAGCTTCAATTGACCGAGCTTGGCGAATCACCAGTTACTCGGGGCTTGTAAAACAAGGCAGTCACGGCGCAAACCATGATGCGACGATTGAGGTGTCTGGCTTCGATATTGACTCGGCAGATGAACAAGACGAGTCGGAATTGATTGAACCTGAACGTTCTATATTCACGTTCCCTCGTGGCGCTCGCCCTGGTACTTTCTTGCACACCTTGTTTGAGGATGTTGAATTTACTGAGCCAGCAACCAGCGAACATAACACGCAAGTAATCACTCACTTATTAGAGTCGGAGCAATACGAACTAGAGTGGTTACCTGTGCTTCAACAACTGGTCGATACGGTGCTGAACACCGCGCTGGATGGTAAGAACTTAAAGCTAAGCGAGAAAGACTCAACGCAACGCTTAGTCGAAATGGAGTTCTTGTTGCCGATCGAAGTGTTGGCCGCATCTGAGCTGAATCAAACCATTCAGTATCACGATCCGTTATCGGCTAAAGCGGGCGACTTAGGTTTCCAAACCGTGCAAGGCATGCTGAAAGGCTTCATCGATTTAGTGTTTGAGCACCAAGGTAAATACTATGTGCTCGACTGGAAATCGAATCATTTAGGTGATGATGTTGCCGTCTACCATGGTGAGGCATTGAAATCGGCGATGGCCGACCACCGCTATGATCTGCAATATCAAATCTACGCGTTGGCTCTGCACCGCTTCTTACGCAGCCGCGTTGCAGATTACAGTTATGAACAACATTTTGGTGGGATTTATTACTTGTTTTTAAGAGGAATGGACGGCCAATCTCAACAAGGTATTTTCTCGGCGAAACCTACATTGGCTTTGCTCGATGAAATGGATCAATTGATTGACGGTAAAGTGATAGACAGGCGTTCAGCACAATTGAATGACAATGAAACTGGACAGATGGGGCTTCTATAATGACAACAACGACCACTAATACCACCATAGAAACAGCGAATTCTGTTAAGCCAGTTTCACTTATCCCTGAGCTGCTCATGGATGTATTAAAGTTCCTAGCGGACAAAGGTTCAATTCGTCAGCTGGATTATCAGTTTGCTCGTTTTATTGCTCAGCAAGCGACGAGTCATTCTCAAGAGATCGGGTTTCTAGCTGGCGTTGTAAGCCATGAATTAGGCAAGGGGCATATTTGTACTCAGCTTATACAGCAGCATAAGGCAGGCCCTGAACTAACGACAGATCTAGCCCAGTTGCTTGGTTTGTACGGTGAAACGGCACTGCAATTGAACCAAAAACTGTTGGATATTGATTGGGCGACTGTTCTGCAATCATCTAACCTAGTTGGAACAACGAATGACTGCATTAAGCCGCTAATGTTTGATGGACAACGTGTCTACTTACAGCGTTATTGGAACTACGAAGTTGTGTTGGCTGAAACTCTAAACCGTTTAAGTAAGCCAGTAGAGTTCAATATTGAGCAGAAAAAAGCGCTAACCGAAACGTTGAATCAGTTATTCGCACGCAGTTACCATTTTCTGTTTAATGCCTTAGCCAAGGCTGAAGCAAACCAACAAACGTCTCAGGTATTACGCCAACAACTGGTGTGTGACCATCTAGATATTGTGAATGAGCAGGTTCTAGATTGGGGTTCTATCGATCAAGCGATTGTTCAAGCCAAACAAGTGACCGATTTAGATGTGCTGGATAGTCTAGTGCCGTTATCTGTTTGTTTGAACTGGCAAAAAGTAGCGGCAGCGGTGGCGTTAAGTCGTCGCTTCGCGGTGATTTCTGGTGGGCCGGGTACCGGTAAAACAACCACAGTAACAAAATTACTATCGGCTATGGTCGAGCAATCACTCAGCCAAGGTAAAATACCGACGGTCAAGCTGGTGGCTCCGACAGGTAAAGCGGCAGCACGTTTAACCGAGTCGATTGGTAAAGCGATTGAGCAACTGCCTTTAGCACCTGAAGTGAAGGCCAACATACCGACGGAATCGAGTACCTTGCACAGACTGCTCGGTGCTATTCCTAATCGAGCGGAGTTTAGACACAACCGACGTAATCCACTTCACCTTGATATCTTGGTGGTGGATGAAGCATCGATGGTCGACTTATCCATGATGTATAAGCTGGTGGATGCACTCCCTGAACACGCAAGGTTGATTCTGCTTGGTGATAAAGACCAGCTCGCTTCAGTAGAAGCTGGTGCCGTGTTGGGTGATATCTGCTCGTTTAATTCAACAGGCTACAGCACAGCGCAAGGTAACTTGATTGCGGAAATGACAGGCTTTGATGCGATAGCTAAACCAAGGCAGCTCAAAACAGGATCGGTTAACCCTCCTGCGATTGCAGATAGTTTGTGTATGCTGCAGAAGAGTTACCGTTTTGATGCACGTTCAGGTATCGGACAGTTGGCAAAGGCGATCAATAACGGCTCTGCTAATCAGGTGGATCAAGTGTTTGCGAAAGGGTTTGCGGATATTGAGAATCATCCCTTGTCGAGTGACAGCTATAACTTGATGCTACGTACTTTAGTTAATGAATATGGTGCGTATCTGAACCGAATGAATGTGCCATTGGAAGAGCTAGAAACTCAAGAAGCGAGAGCGAAATCGGTTCTCGATTTGTTCAGCCAGTGTCGGTTGCTGTGTTCCATTCGCGAAGGTGACTTTGGTGTTAAAGGCCTCAACCACAGAATCGAAAGGGCACTTGCCGCAAGACGCTTGGTGAATCCGCACAACGATGAATTGTGGTATCACGGGCGACCAGTAATGGTAACGCGCAATGATCATGGCTTAGGTTTATACAATGGTGATATTGGTATCTGTATGCTTGAGGCTGATGTAAGGAGCTCTTCTTCAATTGATGATAACTCAGCCCCTCGATTAAAGGTGTACTTTGAATTGCCCGATGGCAGTGTAAAAGCTGTACTACCAAGTCGAGTGCCTGATCATGAAACCGCGTATGCAATGACGATACACAAATCTCAGGGCAGTGAATTTGATCTGACCTTAATGATCTTACCGCCAGACTTCAGCCCTATTTTAACGCGAGAACTTATCTATACGGGTATCACGCGTGCTAAGAAACGACTGATGATGTTCAGTGATACCAATGTCTTGAAGCGTGGTATTAAGGTAAAAACAGAGCGAGTGAGTGGTTTAGGAAGTCGACTAACCAACTGACGGTCAGTGGTTTTAGTGGAGGTGTTGCTGGAAGTAAAACGACGAAATAGCAGGGTAAATCGTATACACAAAGCAACCATCCGTGGTTGCTCTGAACGTTATTAGGAATCCGTGCCTAAAAACGCTCGAGTAAACGATATATGGTTTATTTTGTACTTTGCTTGGCAATTCAAAATAAACTCTTTTAGGTTCTCGCTCACAGGGAACACGCAGTGTACGTCTAACCCTTCTAAGAATTGGTTATCAGCCATATCCCAAAAACTTTGCAGCGAGTTACAAACAATGGTTCTCATATCAATGTTGCTCTTTTGCTGTTTATATTAACGAGCAGACTGACTACTAGCATGCTGATCGTTAACGGGTATAGCAATCCGTGCAGTGACCTCCTAAATGTCATAGATTAAACATTCGGCGGCATTCCAATAAAAACGCTTGTCGATATTCATAAAGCGTGCAAATTCTATACAATTATAACTGTGAATGAAAGTGCATATTTAATAAATTTCACATGAGAAACGATTACATTTGCAATAGATTCCTTATTAAAGTGAGATTTTAATCTAAATTTAATTTACACATTTAACGCTAAGATCTTGGAATTCCTTTGATAGTTGTACAGACCTTGTTTTTCCATTGGTAATTCATCAACAGTAATCTCGTAAAAACCCTGTTCACGGAACCAATGAAGGCTGTGTGTGGTAAGAACAAAGATTTGGTCGATATCACGAGATTTGGACTGATGACGCATGTAATCAAGCAGTAACTGCCCACGGTTTCCATCTCGGTAGTCTGGGTGAATGGCCACGCAGGCCATCTCTGCCATGTGATCTTCTGGATAAGCGTACAGCGCAGCGCAACCAATGATCAGACCGTCTTTTTCGATGATAGTAAAACGATGGACTTCTTGTTCTAACTGCTCTCTTGAGCGACGAACAAGAATGCCTTGTTCTTCAAGAGGGCGAATGAGGTCAAAGATACCACCGATGTCATCAATCTGAGCTTGTCTGACTTGTTCGGCACTCGCCATGACCACTTGGGTTCCAATACCATCAAAAGAGAATAGCTCTTGGATCAATGCGCCATCGGCTTTGTAGCTGATCAAGTGACAACGAGGCACGCCTGCTCGGCAAGCGGAGATCGCTCCTTTCAAGAAGCGCAGTGTTCCGGTGCTCATGTCTTCGGCGGGGTTCTGGGATTCCGTTAAGCGTTCAAGAATTTGCTTGGCGTCTTTAGGGAAGAGTTCGGCGAGTACATTACCGCTTTCGTCAGTCACCCCTTGCTCAGAACAAAAGCCAATCAGTTTGTCGGCTTTCAAACGGATAGCAACTTGTGTCGCGACCTCTTCCGAAAGCAGGTTAAAGCTTTCGCCAGTGACTGAACTGGCAATAGGCCCAAGAAGGACGATGGAACCTTGGTCAAGGGTGCGATTGATCCCTTCGATGTCTATTCGACGAATGCGTCCGCTGTGGCAGTAATCTGTACCATCATCGACGCCTAAGGGTTGAGCGGTAATAAAGTTACCACTCATAACATTCAGTTGAGTTCCTGCCATTGGGGTGTTGTTCAAACTCATTGAAAGGCGAGCGGTGATCGCAAGTTGCAGTTGTCCAGCCGCCTGCATTGCAACACCTAAAGAATATTCATCTGTGACTCTAATATTTTTATGGTAAGGCGTATGGCAGTCTTGCTTCTCTAACAGTTGGTTGATCTGTGGTCTTGCCCCATGAACGAGAACAATCTTAACCCCAAGGCTATGAAGCAGGGCTATATCACTAATAATATTGCCAAAGTTTCTATCGGCAACGGCTTCACCTCCCAACATAATCACCATGGTTTTACCACGGTGAGCATTTACATAAGGGGTCGATTGCCTAAAGCCTTTGACTAGCGCTGTACTTCTTAATTTCACAGAATAAGTCTTCCTTGTTTATTTATTCGATAATTTAGCATTTAAATTCAAATCTGAACAACAACTTTTTGGAATGAAGCGCAAACTATTCTCATCTAGGCTTCGTTTTATAAACTGTCTCAGTGTACAATGCGTACAGCATCCTTATGAGTCGTAAACGAATGCAAAAAAATCCAGTAAGAAAGAGTAAGATTGATGAGCTCGCAAAAGGTCTCTACAGTGGAGCAGAGCAGCGCAACAAACCTAAATTGAGACGTAAGCTCATTGAACGCAGTTTAATGGTTTTAGCTTTGGTGGGTTCGTTTGCCGTCGCTTCCTTGTTCGCCGATGTGTTTTCTCGAGTACAAGATGCGGTGACACCAGAGACACTGCTATATGGCACTTGGGTAGAGCAAGATGTCGCTCGTTATGCTGCGGACGAGTTTGTATTGAATGATAATGGTGTGTCAGTACGTGGCTCGGTTGTATCGACTCATTTTGACTTTGATGGTAAGTACTTCGAATATAAGGCAGGCAATAAAACGTATCGCTTTCGCCTAACGAATTCTGATAAGACAGAAATGATGCTTGTATCGGACAATCACTATAATCCAGTCTTTCGCCTTAAAGGTTATATCGATAACTCAGTTCGATAGGTTATCTTATACCAATCGTAGTAAATAACTGGTCACCCTAGCTTGTTAAAAACCTCGATAACTTCGTTAGAATTTTTGATTGTAGAATAACTACTTATCGAAACTTCTTATCGAGAAGAGCTGCCTTGTTCTCAAGATTTTTTCCTACGCTATTTTTGAACACTTACTTACTGTGATTGGTATTATTGTAAACATTTACAATCTAAGATTGTGTTATCTGATCGTTTTTGTCATCCTCGATGCATAGAATATTTAGGATGACTCTTGTGATTAAAAAATGGCTTCCCCTTGTTGCTGCCTCTTTCTTATTTGGCTGTGCTCAACCCACTGATCTTGCCCAACAACACCTTGACGGTGAATTTCCCCGAACCTTAAATAAGGTCGATTTGGTTGAATCTAATAAACCAAGAGACTTCACCGCATTTGCAGAGCAAGCTGAGATGGTGGTTTCTAAATCCCCTTCGATGGCTAAAATCTATGAGCCGCTTTATCAGCAACTCAATGAATGGGCGGTGCTGAGTGGAGAGCCAAGCGAGCTAGCGAATTTTGGCGTTCAAACTGCTCAATTAGGTGGTGGTGATAAACAAGGTAATGTTTTATTCACGGGTTACTTTTCTCCTGTAATGGAACTGCGACATGAAGCAAACGAAGAATACCGATTCCCTGTTTATGGGCTTCCAGAGTGTGATAAAGAGTGCCCAACACGCGAAGAGATCTACAACGGTGCATTAGAAGGCCAAGGTCTTGAGTTAGGTTATTCAGCAAACCGTATCGACCCATTTATGATGGAAGTACAGGGCAGCGGCTTTGTGCATTTCGGAGATGATGACACGCTGCAGTATTTTGCATACGCGGGTAAGAACAATAAAGCTTACGTGAGTATTGGCCGTGTTTTGATCGAGCGAGGTTTAGTGCCACGCGAAAAAATGTCATTGAAAGCTATCAAAGAGTGGGTCTTGGTAAACGATCCTGAAGTGGTAAAAGAACTGCTTGAGCAAAACCCATCTTTCGTCTTCTTTAGCGTGAGAGATGATCTATCCGTAATGGGTAGCGCTGGCATTCCTCTATTACCGATGGCGGCGGTAGCGGGCGATCGCTCTATCTTACCAATGGGAACACCTATCCTGGCTGAGGTTCCGTTACTGAATGCTGATGGTACTTGGAGCGGCGCGCACCAACTAAGACTACTATTGGTTTTAGATACCGGTGGTGCGGTTAAGCAAAACCATTTGGACCTCTACCATGGTATGGGCCCACGAGCAGGAACTGAAGCGGGTCATTACAAGCATTTTGGTCGGGTGTGGAAGCTGGGTCTAGATGGCAGCGCAACCGAAGCGCCTTGGGCTTTGCCTCCTGAAAAGGTCGAGTAAACAACAATAAAATGGGGCATTGAAAGCGAATCGCTAATCCCCTAGACTTTTAATTCAAGAGTGCGTATAAAACGCACTCTTTTCTTTTTCTCAGAAATAAATTGGCGGCAACAATGCGTGAATTGACCACTCCAGCTTCAGAAAACTATGACCAACGATTTGGTGGCACTCGTCGCCTGTATGGCAATAGTGAAGTAGATATACTTAGAGCAGCACACGTGTGTGTGATCGGTATTGGCGGTGTCGGTTCATGGGCGGTTGAAGCGCTTGCTCGTACTGGTTTAGGTGAGCTGACATTGATCGATATGGATGATGTGTGCGTGACGAACATTAACCGTCAAATCCACGCAATGTCGGGCACGGTTGGTAAGAGTAAAATCGAAGTGATGGCAGATCGCGTTAAGCTGATTAACCCTGAGTGTAAAGTGAACCTGATCGACGACTTTATTGGTCCTGATAATCAGGCTGAATACCTATCGAAAGAGTTCGACTTTGTGCTCGATGCGATTGATAGCATGAAAGCTAAGGCTTCGTTGTTGGCGTATTGCCGTAGCAACAAAATCAAAGTGATCACTACGGGTGGCGCGGGTGGGCAAGTTGACCCGACTCAAATTAAAGTGGCTGATCTGACTAAAACGATTCAAGATCCGTTAGCGAAGAAATTGAAAGACACATTGCGTCGTCATCATAATTTCCCTAAGAACCCTGCGCGTAAGTTTGGTATCGATTGTGTGTTCTCGACTGAGCAACTTAAGTACCCACAAGCTGACGGCAGTGTATGTGCTGCGAAAGCAACCGCAGAAGGTCCAAAGCGAATGGATTGTGCGACGGGTTTTGGTGCAGCAACGGTTGTCACGGCTACCTTTGGTTTTGTGGCGGTTTCACGTATCGTAGAAAAGATCGTTCAAAAGCACGCTAAGTAACGTCTTCTTCTCAATTAACAATCGACTGGATATTAAAATGACCACATTCCCAAGCTTTCCATTCGGCAAAGAAATTACCAGTGATGATATTGTCGCAAAAATGCAGACTTTCAGCGGCTGGGAAGATCGTTATCGCCAGGTGATTCAGTGGGGTAAGAAACTGCCTAGCATGCCTGATGAACTGAAAAGTGAACAGGTTGTCGTATCTGGTTGTGAAAGCCAAGTGTGGTTGGTTTCTCAAAATATCGACGGTGTTTGGCGCTTTTGTGCTGATTCTGATGCGCGTATCGTTCGCGGTCTGATTGCATTAGTGATGGCTGCGTATGATGGAAAAACATCAGAGCAGATTCAAGCGTTCGATATCGATGGATACTTTGAACAAATCGGTTTAATTACCCATCTAAGCCCATCTCGCGGCAATGGATTAAAAGCGATTGTTGCTCAAATCCAAGAGCTAAGTGCTTAACATTTCTTAGATACACAGAAACAAAAAGGGTTGACGCTAAACGCCAACTCTACATAATTT
>NZ_JBGOOI010000015.1:36986-84343 GCF_041439605.1 Vibrio sp. 1F169
CGCTACTCGCTACTCGCTACTCGCTACTCGCTACTCGCTACTCGCTACTCGCTACTCGCTACAGCATATCAACGGCTTTTTCTATCGCCGCTACGAGCTTTTCAACATCATCTAGATTGTTATAAATACCAAATGAAATACGAACAGTTCCTTTCACATTAAGTGCATCCATTAATGGATGAGCACAGTGGTGGCCAGCACGAACTGCGATACCTTGTTGATCCAGCAGAGTAGCAATATCTTGATGGTGAACACCGTCCATCACAAAAGTAATCACACTCGCGTTGGGTTGATAACCCAATATCTGAATATCATCCAGTTTACTGAGTGCAAGATAAGTCTCGTGCTGTAGCTGGTGGATATGATTTTCGACATTTTGCTGGGCAAAACCACTTAACCATTCTATCGCTGCACTTAATGCGATGGCTCCCGCTACGTTTGGCGTGCCCGCTTCAAATTTTCCCGGCAGTTCAGAAAAGGTAGTGCCAGAGAAAGACACGCGTTCAACCATCTTGCCACCACCATGCCAAGGTGGCATCGCTTCTAGCAATTCAAGCTTGCCATAAAGCACCCCAATACCAGCTGGAGCATAGAGCTTATGCCCAGAGAACACGTAGAAATCAGCCCCTAAAGCAGTAACATCTACAGGCTCATGAACAATACCTTGCGCTCCATCGACCACAACAATCGCATTCATCTTGTGTGCTTTCTCGATCACTTCTTTGATGGGCTGACGAGAACCAGTCACATTAGTTATCTGAGCCAGAGCAACAATCTTGGTTCGATCATTTAATAGAGCGTCAAAGGCAGTAAGATCAAATTCACAATCTGACGTCATTGGTACTTTCACGACTTTAGCACCAGTTTGTTCAGCCACTATTTGCCAAGGCACGATGTTGGCGTGATGTTCCATTTCACTGACTAAGATCTCATCGCTAGGTTGAAGCGTGCTTCTTGCGTAAGTTTGTGCGATCAGGTTAAGTGCTTCGGTTGCGCCGCGAGTCCAAATAATCTCTTTTGACGATGTCGCGCCAATAAACTGAGCGACCTTATCTCTTGCGGCTTCAAATTGACTGGTCGCGTTCGCTGTTAAGCTATGACTACCACGGTGAACATTGGCATTTTGTTTGGAGTAGTATTGGCTAATGGCATCAATAACCACCTGAGGTTTTTGTGTCGTTGCTGCGCTGTCTAAATAAATCAACGGTTGTTGATTGATGGTTTGTGATAGCGCAGGAAACTGCTCTCGGATGTGATTGATATCAAGCATCTATTCTTACCTAAAATCTTGGAAATTGTTGCTAGCGTTATGCTGAGCGGTATCGTTATTTTATCGCGACTTGTTAATCGTTGCTGACTAATCTTGATGATTCCAGCGATTTTCTCGTTCTTTAACCTGCGTAAACAGCTTTTGGTTAACAGGAACCTCTATCTGATGCTTAAGTGCTGTTTTTATCAAGTGTCCGGTAATGAAGTCGATCTCTGTCTTTCGTTGGTAAAACATATCTTGCTTCATTGATGAATTGTTCTTTGCTGTCGCTTGAATAACCTTGTTGACGCTTGTTTCTAATTCGTCGAATGAACAAGTAATGCCTTCCGCCAGCATCACTTGCGTGAGTTCTTTAACTATAGAACTCAAAATATCGTTAAACCTTTGGTCAGCAAGCTCTCCATTTTTGATTTGTTCCAGCCCAGTCAGTGGGTTGATTGCACAATTTATGGCGAGTTTAGCCCACAGCGCCGTTGTTATTTCTGGATTCCAACTCACGGCAGGGAAGGCATGTTCCAACACATCAACTAAAAAAGTGCACTGTTGCCCCTTTAGGTTAAAAGCACCCAATTGAGTTTGGCCGATTCCGGTGTGGGATACATTGTTGCTATTGGGTTTGAATGCTGCTTGAGTCGTGGTCGCCAATACTACAGGGTGAGCGTCAATTTGATTAGCAATGTTATCGACCGCTCCCATACCGTTGTGCATGAACATGAGAATGGTGTCAGAGTCTAGATACTGAAGTAACGGAGTGGTGGCTTCTTCTACTTGCCAAGCTTTGACCGTGAAGATCACTAGATCACTTTCTGGTAGCTTCTCAATATTGTTGTTACTGAAGGAAAGTGAAGTTTGTTCATCAAGCGATAAGTCAATTGAGTTATCTGCGGAACGACTCCACAAAGCCACATTATGACCCGCTTGAAGTAGTTTTATCGCCCACAAAGAGCCGATAGCCCCAGGCCCAACAATAGTGATGTTCACAGCAATACCGAGATAAGAAAGTGGTGCTGCAAGGATAGCGAGGCATTAAATGAAAGCAATAAAAAATGGCACCCGAGGGTGCCATTTTGGAAACTTTCTTAGAAGTTCGATTAGAACTTGTAAGTTACAGCGAAGTAGTGACCTACGCCTGAAGTAGAGAATTCACCAATTTGTGGTTTATTCGGATCCATTAGAGCACCATCTCTTAGACCGTATACATCTTGGTATAATTTAAGACCGTAACCTACAGCAAATTGGTCATTGTGCCAGTAAATACCATTGAACATAGATCCGCCGTTGCTCGACTGGTTGTATGAACTATCACGACCAAACTCGTAATCGATGTAACCTTGGTAAGCAATGAATGAACCGTTATCGAAGTTTACGAATGGCTTAAACCAGTTTGTAGAAAATTGGTAACCGTTCCAGTCTTTCGCATTTAGATCGTACGTAGCGTAAAGGTTGAATTGCATTTTACCAAACCAAGGTACCATTACGTCTGAACCGATACCTGTTTTAGTTGCGTAACCACCGTCAGCTTTGCCATCGATAGTTGTGTAGTTTGCAACGTATAGTTCTTGTACTGGACCAAAAGAAAGGTCTTTACCAGTCAGACCATCGATAGACATACGAGGCGCAAATTTAACAAACAGTTGATCGTCATTTGCTTTATCACTGCCACTATCGTTAGTTAGGTTGAATACATCAATGTAACCGTAAAGATCGAAGATACCAGAGCGTCCACCAAACTCCATTTCAAGATAAGTATGATCTTTGTCTTGAGGCTTCTCATCGATAGTGTGCATGATATTAAACTGCATCCAGTTGTAATCATTCTTGTGAGTATCGCCGTCAGAATAATCAGCCGCCATTACTGGAGCAGAAGCTGCTGCAAGTAGGCCAAGAGTTAAAAGTGATTTACGCATAATGGAACTCTCTATGTTTGAAATAAGTAACCCGCTAATCCGTGCGTGTTTATATGTCCGAATGCCGAGCATAATAGCGATTTTGTTCTCAAATAAAAGTGAGACAGAGTGAAAGCTATGATTATTATGGTGAGCGTGATCACACTAACGATCTAAATGATGGAACTTTAATGTTGCTATGCATCTTGATGAATCCCCACTTCTATTGATTTTGTGAAATTCGATTATTTTGTGTATAAATTGGTGAAATACCGCTCTAAGCAAACGATTCTACCAAAAATCGTGACATGCATATCAAAATCAACAGTATTCCTTTCCAAGGCTTTTCGTGCTGAAAAGTGACTTAATCAAATCGCCCTCCATCCTGTCTTTGATCTATTTTTGACCAACTTCGTAATGGTGTTGGAATCAATTGATGAACAATTCATGTGATGACTAGCCTGACATTTAAATCTGTTTGTTTTTTCATCGCTGACAATATTGAGACCGTTCATTGCACCAATTTTGAGGCAACATTTAAAGATCTGCTCCTGAGCTTATCTTCTGTGTGACGAACTGGTCGAACTTTTTGGAGAGAAGACCAATGAAATATTCACCTATACTCGCTGTAGCGATGTCAGCCCTATTCATTGTAGGGTGTAATGATGACGATCAACCAACAACCCAGCTGCAAGCTGTTCACGCATCGCCAGATGCTCCACTAGCTAATGTGTTAGTTAATAGTCAGGCTCGTTGGACTGGGGTTGATTATGCTCAGGCATCTGGATATACCTCGGTCAATCAAGGCCAGACAACTCTACAGGTCGATGTTCAACTCCCTGGAGATGGTGTGGCGACGGTGATTCCGCCAAGCCAGTTCAATTTAAGCGGTGATTTAGATTACACGGTGATGGTGGTCGGTGATGCTGACGGTTCCAACAACCCAGTTGAGGCTCTCGTTGTGACACGACCTGCAGCAGGCACGGCGACGAGTTCGAGTTTGGATGTGCAAGTTGTTCACGCGGCAACTGGAGTTGGTGATGTGAATCTATACGTTACAGCGCCGAATGATCCTCTAGGCGCACCGATTGGAACTTTGGGATACAAAGGGTTCACTGATGTGCTAAACATACCTGCAGGACAATATCGAGTGAGATTAGAAACCGTGAGTGGAAGTGCTATCGCGTTTGATTCAGGAGAGATCACTCTCCCTGCTGGTAGCGAGCTGACCATTGCAGCCGTGCCAAGAGCGGATTCAACCAGTACGTCTCCGGTGAAGTTGATGGTAATGGATGGCAAAGGTTCATCTATAATTTACGACATGGCAGAATCTGCAGAAGTGAGAGTAGGGCATTTAGTTGATGGTGCACCCTCTGTGGATGTGTTTGTAAACTCGGCTAAGTTTGCTCCTCTTGATGCTCTAATGTTTAAAGAAGTTCGTGGCTTCTTAGATTTGGCAGCAGGCAGTTACGATATCGATATTTATGAAACAGCAACCACCTCTCCAACATTCATTGATGTTGACGGTTTAGCGGTGTTTGCCGGAATGGATTACAGTATCTATGCCGTGGGGACGGTAAGTCCTTTCAATTTGGAAGCGCTAGTTGTTCCAGAAAATCGACGCTCTGTTGCAACCAGTGCAGTATTGAACATTACTCATGCTGCAGCTAATCCAATTGCAGCTTCGGTTGATATTTATTTAACCGAGAACGTGGGAATTTCTGGAAGTACGCCTGCGTTGAGTAATGTGAAATTCAAAGACTTCGCGAATGGTATTTATGTAGCTGCGGGAACTTACTATGTGACGATTACGGTGGCTGGCGATCCATCTACTGTTGCTATTGACTCCGCGCCTGCGACCTTAGTTAACGGTGTTGTGTATCAAGTAGTGGCGATTGATGATTCGATGGGAACGGGATTTAACTTAATAGTAAGTGAAACCACAGATTAATCCGTTAAGCGTCTGCAAATAGAAAAGAGAAGAGGGTAGCTCAATGCTCCCCTCTTCTCTTTTGCTTTCTTTTTCTTTTATTCGTGGTTGTTTTTCGCTTTTTCTAATAAATCAGTGAAAAAGTGGCGTAGCGAATAGAGCATGATCAAACTCGGAATCACCATTAATGACGTCAGTATAAAGAAGGTTGACCAATCATTTAGGTAATCGACGAGCTCGCCACTGAATGAAGCCAGTGTTGTTCTACCGAAATTGCCTAAGGATGCTAATAAGGCATATTGCGTCGCTGAGAAAGCTTGACCAGTCAGTAAGGTTAAGAAAGAGACAAATGCTACCGTCGAAAAGGCGGTTGTGAAGTTGTCGACAATGATAGTTGCCAAGAACAGAGTTTCACTAGGGCCAGCCTGAGCGATCCAAGCAAACATTAGGTTGCTGGCTGCCATTGCTATGCCACCAATCATTAGTCCGCGTACAATACCGAATTTCACATTGAAGATACTGCCGAGCAAGGTGAAGAATATCGTCGCGCCCCAACCGATTAACTTAGAGTAGTGGCCAATCTGTTCATTGCTAAAGCCTATCTCTTTATAGAAGGTGATTGACATTCTACCCAAGAAGGCTTCACCTATCTTAAATAGGAACACAAACAGTAGAAGGGTGATGGCAACTTGAACTCCGTTTCGTTTGAAGAAATCATAAAACGGTTCTAGCACTGTAACGCTGAACCAAGCGACGACTTTTGAACCCACAACTCTGTTGTGACGTTGTTGTGCTTGCTCTTGTAATGCTTCACGTTGTGTATTGGGTTCTCCGACAAAAAGAGTAAACAGCATTAACACGACAACCACACCAGCCATACCGTAATACACACCATTCCAACCGATTGAGTCAGCATTGATAAAAGCAAGATAACCTGGAAGAGAATAGCCAGTCCACCATCCCATCACGGCCATTGCGGATGCTTGTGGCAACTTTGATGCTTCCGATTTTGGAAATGAATCAATACGGAAGGCATCTATTGCGACATCTTGAGTTGCTGAGGCGATAGCTATTCCGAGAGCAAGCATAGAGGTGAACATCAAGTCATTGGCTGGGTTTACTCCAGCAATGAACAGGGTACAGATCAATACCAAGCTTTGGCACAAGAATATCCAACTGCGTCGTTGGCCTAATATCGCGTGTAAAACTGGCAGTTTGACTCGGTCTACCAACGGTGCCCATAAAAAGTTAATAGCATAGACAGCAAACACACTGCCGAAATAACCGATCGCAGCACGAGTTAACCCGGCATCTTTTAGCCAACCAGACATGTTGGATCCAATCAGAACCCATGGGAAGCCACTCGAACAACCGAGCATAAACACCCAAAGTAGACGTTTGTCTAAGTAGCTGCGGAAAGTTTGCATCCAAGAAAGAGAGGGGGTGCCTGATGACATGGGGCGTCCTTGTATAGAAAACGCCCTTAAGAATAAGGGCGTTACATTGGATTACTTAAGAAGGGTCACTTTAGTGATGACGATTGGGTCGACAGGAATGTCTGACATGCGGCCCATTCGCTTGGTTGGAATTGTTGCCATCTTCTGAACAACGTCAAAACCATCGGTTACTTTACCAAACACAGCGTAACCAGGATTACCGCCTTTCGCGTTTAAGAAATCGTTGTCTGCAAAGTTAATGAAGAACTGGCGAGTTGCAGAATCTGGTGCATTGGTGCGAGCCATTGCGATCGTTGCAGTATCATTCTTCAGGCCATTGCTGCCTTCATTTTTGATAGGCGCATAAGTTGCTAATTGCTTCATATCTTGATCGAAGCCACCACCCTGAGCCATAAAGCCCGGGATCACACGGTGAAACTGAGTGCCTTCGTAGCTACCGTCAGCAACATATTTCAGAAAGTTATCAACACTAACCGGTGCTTGCTCTTGGTTTAGCTCGATAGTGAAGCCGCCTAATGTTGTTTCTACGTTCACTTTAGGACCAGCCCAAACGCTCACGCTCACCAGCATCAATGCGATAGAAGATAGAATGCGCCCCATTAGAAACGTTCCTTCATGTAAGTTTGCAGCTCTTGGTCATTGGCAATCTCTTTAAGAACTAAGTCGATAACATCGTTTAGTACCATTGCGATATCGTCATTTGATGCACTTAATGCACCTGTGCGAGTTGCTGTACCATTGAATGTCTTAACTAGCTTGCCTTCAGGCGTTTCAGCGGTTACTTCAAGAGTTACTTTACCATCCATTTGGTTTTCCATGATGGTGTGCTTGACGGTAACAAGCGCTTCTTGAATCTCTAAAACAATTGAGTTTTCACTGTTAACGCTTGCACGAAAACCTTGAGACTCCAATTGTTGAGCAATAGCGTTTTCTAGAGAAATACGCATGTTTTGCTTAGCGTGAATTGGCTGAATGTTTGAACGGCCACTATCAACCAATGCAACATATTGAGCGGCACGAACATCTTTACTGGTTAGTGTGTATGTTTTGCCTTGTACAAGGTTGCTTGAGCTTAGTGAAGCTTCTGGCATTACGTTGATCTGTTCTTTCTGAGGGGCTGAACATGCTGTCAAAGCCAAAATAGAAGCAGCCAAAATCAGTTTTTTCATTCCTTTATCCTTTCTAAATTCACACCAGGAGCTTGGTATCTTAAATTCTTGTGACGTCGTTTCTGCTTATTTATTAAAATTCGCAGGTTCTCTTGTTGCTTGTAATATCTCAAATTTCTGGTTCAGTTCAAGCGTTTCAACGTTTGCTTCACCAAATAGTCTTGCTAGTTTGACATCGTATCCGAGGTGTCGGTTACCAATAACAATTAATTTGCCTCCGTTGCTAAGAACATGCTTTGCATCACAGAACATTTGCCATGCAATGTGATCTGTAATCGCTTGTTGTTGGTGGAACGGAGGGTTACACATAACTAAGTAAGTGCTGTTTTTCTTAAAACCATCTAAACAGTTATTGGCGATGAACTGGAAATTACCTTCTTCGCCAAGGTTATCCTTAATATTTTGGCGCGCTGATTCCACTGCCATAAAGCTTTCATCAACACAGGTGATACGCGCTTGTGGGTTTAATTGCCCAGCTTTTACACTCAATACACCGTTGCCACAACCTAGGTCGATAATATGACGCAGTTCAGGATCTTGAGGGATGTGCTCTAGCATATAGCGAGCACCTTGATCGAGTGCCTCGCCTGAGTAAACGTTCGGTAAATTTTTCAGGCGAATATCTTCACCGTCTACATCCCATTCAACAAAAGGTTCGACCGTTTGAATCGGCTGACAATTTGGTGAAGAGAAAACCAAGCGATGTTTCTTCTTCGCTAGAGAAGTTTTGGTTTCACCTAGGTACTTTTCGAAAATATTAAGTGTAGATGTGTGGATATCTTTTACTTTGTTTACACCGATGACTTGGCAGCCTTCTGGCAACGCTTGGCGTAGTTGGCTCAATTGCCATACTAGATGACGGTTTGTTTTCGGTAGTTGCATGATCACAAGATCGATACCGTGTGGGATATCATCCATCGTATTCAGGAAGTTCACACGGTTACTTTGATTGCGCTGCAAGTTTTTTAGCGCACCGCGATGAGAGATAAACGAGTCGCTCATCATGGTGACATCATGATCTTTAGAGAACCATGCCGACAGGGCACCAAAGCTATCGTTCATGATCAGGATGTGTTTGCCAGGTTCCAGATTCATCTCTTCAACGTGACTAATAATGTATTCGTCGCCCGCATCCCAAGCTTGAAGGGTTTCATTTGAACGGTTGGGGAAACGATGTAAGGTCAAAGTTCTATCGAGAAGAGTAAGTTCGGTTTTCATAGCTTGAGATACTTATGTAAGAAATAACAAAGATATTGTCTCAAATGCAGCCTGAACAAGATAGAAAAAACTCAACCAAACCTAAGTCGTTCGTTATGAAATACTCAGACAGTCGACCAGTTAGGGTTTATACTTCCCCCACAGATAATGCCAATACGTTATTAAGGAATCATAATGATCCAAGAAGTTATCGAAACAAAATTGCACAATGAGTTTTCACCAAGTCATTTAAACGTGGTCAATGAGAGCTACATGCACAATGTTCCGGCTGGTTCTGAGAGTCATTTTAAAGTGATTGTTGTCAGCGATGCGTTTGAAGGCTTGCGCCTTATTGGTCGTCATCGAGCGGTAAATAAAGCACTTTCAGAAGAGCTAGCGAATAATATTCACGCACTATCTATTCACACTTATACAAAAGATGAATGGATGAAGCAACTCGATAACGTGCCAGACAGCCCTATGTGTATGGGCGGTGGTAAGTAATAAAACTAACTGATAGAAGAGGTGGCGATGCTGCCTTTTTTATCGCCAGGCTGATGTGTTTTTAGGGTTTATATCACTCAAATTGATGTCAAATTAGGCGTCTTTAAATACCCACAATGAGTAATGTTTTTATTAACAGTGTTTCAACATAACTCGTAAAATATTAGTTTGTGACAGAGTATTAATCTCTTGTTTAAAACACGATTCAAAAGCCATTTTATCTGTGCGGCTCGTCAAATTTATACATATTTGAGAGTCCATATGCTTCAAATCTCACCAAATTAAGGCCGTATTCAAGTTATTGGTCATGGCATCAAGTTGTCAAAAAATGCTAGAATACGGCACCTGATAAATCTCACATAATCTTTGTGATGAGTTTATTAATGTAATGTTGCGATTTTGGTATCTCTAATTTACCAAAACCGGACACTGTAATGTCGTGTCTAAGGGCGATTTTAAAACGTCCCGAATTTACGCAATTAAAAGAATCTTTTTCCCGATAAAGTAGTGCAAGTGCGTATGATTACAATAAAGAAGGGTTTGGATCTTCCTATCGCAGGAACTCCATCCCAGGTGATTAATGATGGTAAGTCCATCACTAAAGTCGCCTTGCTTGGCGAAGAGTACGTTGGTATGCGTCCTACGATGCATGCTCGCGTTGGTGATGAAGTGAAGAAAGGCCAAGTTCTTTTTGCAGATAAAAAGAACCCAGGTGTTGTATTTACTTCTCCAGCAAGCGGTAAAGTTATTGAAGTGAACCGTGGTGCTAAGCGTGTTCTTCAATCAGTAGTGATTGAAGTAGCAGGCAATGAGCAAATCACGTTCAATAGCTATGAAGCTAACCAACTAGTAAGTCTTGACCGTGAAACGGTTAAAACTCAGTTAGTTGAGTCTGGCGCATGGACCGCTTTGCGAACTCGTCCGTTCAGCAAGGTTCCAGCAGTTGATTCTGAAACTCAGGCTATTTTCGTTACTGCTATGGATACTAATCCGCTAGCAGCTGAGCCAGAATTAATCATTAACGAGCAGTCTGATGCTTTTGTTGCTGGTTTAGATCTTCTTTCAACTCTGACTAACGGTAAAGTGTACGTTTGTAAAAAAGGTACTAGCTTACCTCGTTCAGCTCAGTCTAACGTTGAAGAACATGTTTTTGATGGCCCACACCCTGCAGGTCTTGCAGGCACGCATATGCATTACCTATATCCGGTAAATGCACAAAATGTAGCGTGGAGCATTAACTACCAAGATGTTATCGCATTCGGTAAGCTTTTCCTTACTGGTGAGATTTACTCTGAGCGTGTTGTTTCTCTGGCTGGTCCAGTGGTGAATAACCCACGTCTAGTTCGTACTCAAATTGGTGCTAGCCTTGAAGAGTTGACAGACAGCGAGTTAATGCCAGGCGAAGTTCGTGTGATTTCTGGTTCTGTACTTACGGGTACTGAAGCAACAGGTCCACATGCTTTCCTTGGTCGTTACCATCAGCAAGTTTCTGTTCTACGTGAAGGTCGTGATAAAGAGCTATTCGGCTGGGCTATGCCTGGTAAGAACAAGTTCTCTGTTACTCGTTCATTCCTTGGTCACCTGTTTAAAGGTCAGTTGTTCAACATGACAACGACGACAAACGGTAGTGACCGCTCAATGGTTCCAATTGGTAACTACGAGCGCGTAATGCCTCTAGATATGGAACCTACATTGCTGCTTCGTGATCTATGTGCAGGCGACATTGATAGTGCTCAAGCACTTGGTGCGCTAGAACTAGACGAAGAAGATGTAGCATTGTGTACCTTTGTATGTCCAGGTAAGTACGAGTACGGTCAACTACTTCGTGAATGCCTAGATACGATTGAGAAGGAAGGGTAATTTTCATGGGCCTTAAAAAGTTTCTTGAAGACATCGAGCATCATTTTGAGCCAGGTGGTAAACACGAGAAGTGGTTTGCGCTTTACGAAGCAGCAGCGACAGTGTTCTACACGCCAGGTCTTATTACAAAGAAAAGCTCGCACGTTCGTGATAGCGTTGATTTAAAACGTATCATGATCATGGTTTGGTTCGCGGTATTCCCAGCAATGTTCTGGGGTATGTACAACGCGGGTGGCCAAGCTATCGCTGCACTTAACCATATGTACGCAGGCGCTGAACTAGCATCTGTTATCAGTGGTAACTGGCACTACTGGCTAACCGAAATGCTTGGAGCCTCCTTAGGAGCCGATGCAGGTGTTGGCAGCAAGATGCTACTTGGTGCGACATACTTCCTACCTATCTACGCAACGGTATTCATCGTAGGTGGTTTCTGGGAAGTTCTGTTCTGTATGGTGCGTAAGCACGAAGTAAACGAAGGTTTCTTTGTTACTTCTATCTTATTCGCGCTTATCGTTCCGCCAACGCTTCCTCTATGGCAAGCAGCACTAGGTATTACCTTCGGTGTTGTTGTGGCGAAAGAGATCTTCGGTGGTACGGGTCGTAACTTCCTGAACCCTGCACTTGCTGGCCGTGCGTTCCTATTCTTTGCATACCCTGCACAGATTTCAGGTGACGTAGTTTGGACTGCTGCAGATGGTTTCTCTGGTGCAACTGCTCTTAGCCAATGGGCTCAAGGTGGCGGTAGCGCACTAATGAACGTGACATCAGGTGAAGCAATCACTTGGATGGACGCATTCATTGGTAACATCCCAGGTTCTATCGGTGAAGTATCAACTCTAGCACTTATGATTGGTGCAGCGATGATCGTTTACATGCGTATCGCTTCATGGCGTATCATTGCCGGTGTAATGATCGGTATGATTGCTGTGTCTACGCTGTTCAACGTGATCGGTTCTGATACTAACGCAATGTTCAGCATGCCTTGGCATTGGCACCTAGTTCTAGGTGGCTTCGCATTCGGTATGTTCTTCATGGCGACTGACCCAGTATCAGCTTCATTTACCAACAAAGGTAAGTGGTGGTACGGCATCCTAATCGGCGCAATGTGTGTAATGATTCGTGTAGTTAACCCTGCATACCCAGAAGGCATGATGCTTGCGATTCTATTCGCAAACCTATTTGCTCCTCTGTTTGATCACGTTGTAATCGAGAAGAACATTAAGCGGAGACTAGCGCGCTATGGCAAGTAATAACGATAGCATTAAAAAGACGCTGTTTGTTGTTATCGCATTGAGCCTAGTGTGCTCAATCATCGTTTCAACAGCTGCAGTTGTTCTTAAACCTAAGCAGCAAGCTAACGCAGTTCTGGATCAGCAAACTAAGATCCTTGAAGTTGCGGGTATTGAGCTTGCAGGTGATATCCCAGCACTCTACGCAGAGAACATCGAACCTCGTCTAGTTGATTTCGCTACTGGCGATTTCGTTGACGGCGATGCCGCTGCATACGACCAACGTAAAGCGGCAAAAGATCCAGCTCAGTCAATCAAGCTTTCAGCTGAAGATGACATCGCTAAGATCATTCGTCGTGCTAACACGGGTACTGTATACCTAGTGAAAGATGGCGCTGAGACTTCTAAAGTTATCATCCCTGTTCACGGTAACGGCCTTTGGTCAATGATGTACGCATTCGTTGCGGTAGAAACTGATGGCAACACAGTTTCTGGTATCACTTACTACGAGCAAGGTGAAACTCCTGGACTTGGTGGTGAAGTTGAGAACCCAACTTGGCGCGCTCAATTCGTTGGTAAGAAATTATTCGACGAAAACCACAAACCTGCTATTCAGGTTGTTAAAGGTGGCGCTCCTCAAGGTTCTGAGCACGGTGTAGATGGCCTTTCTGGTGCAACACTGACTAGCGTTGGTGTTCAACATACATTTGACTTCTGGTTAGGTGATATGGGCTTTGGTCCGTTCCTAGCAAAAGTTCGTGACGGAGGTCTGAACTAATGTCTAGTGCAAAAGAAATTAAAAAGAGCATCTTAGCGCCTGTGTTGGATAACAACCCAATCGCGCTACAGGTTCTTGGTGTGTGTTCTGCTCTTGCAGTAACCACTAAGCTAGAAACAGCATTTGTTATGACTATCGCGGTAATGTTCGTTACTGCTCTGTCTAACTTCTTCGTTTCTTTAATCCGTAACCACATTCCTAACAGTGTGCGTATCATCGTTCAGATGGCAATTATCGCATCATTAGTAATCGTGGTAGACCAAGTGCTTAAAGCATACCTATACGATATCTCTAAGCAGCTATCTGTATTCGTTGGCCTAATCATTACTAACTGTATTGTAATGGGTCGTGCTGAAGCATTCGCAATGAAGTCTGCGCCAATCCCATCGTTTATCGACGGTCTTGGTAACGGTCTTGGTTACGGTTTCGTTCTTATCACTGTTGGTTTCTTCCGTGAGCTTCTAGGCTCTGGCAAACTATTTGGTATGGAAGTACTACCTCTAGTGAGCAACGGTGGTTGGTATCAGCCAAACGGCTTGATGCTTCTAGCACCTTCAGCATTCTTCCTAATTGGTTTCTTGATTTGGGCAATTCGTGTGTTCAAACCAGAACAAGTAGAAGCGAAGGGGTAAGGTAGTCATGGAACATTATATTAGTCTGCTAGTTAAATCGATTTTCATCGAAAACATGGCGCTTTCTTTCTTCCTAGGTATGTGTACGTTCCTAGCGGTATCTAAGAAAGTTAAAACTTCTTTTGGTCTTGGTGTTGCGGTAGTTGTAGTACTTACAATTGCTGTTCCTGTAAACAACCTTGTTTACACACACATCCTGAAAGAAAACGCGCTTGTTGAAGGTGTCGATTTAAGTTTCCTTAACTTCATCGCATTCATCGGTGTTATCGCGGCACTTGTACAAATCCTAGAGATGGTTTTAGACCGTTTCTTCCCACCTTTGTACAACGCACTAGGTATCTTCCTTCCACTGATCACAGTTAACTGTGCAATCTTTGGTGGTGTATCTTTCATGGTAACGCGTGACTACAACTTTGCTGAATCTGTTGTTTACGGCTTCGGTTCTGGTGTGGGTTGGATGTTAGCTATCGTTGCTCTTGCGGGTATCCGTGAGAAGATGAAGTACTCTGACGTACCTCCAGGTCTTCGTGGCCTTGGTATCACGTTCATTACTGTTGGTCTGATGGCGTTAGGCTTTATGTCTTTCTCTGGTGTTCAACTGTAGGGTAAGCACCCAGTAATAAGGAATAACAAATGCAAAGCATTATTCTTGGCGTAGCGATGTTTACCATTATTGTATTGGCTCTAGTACTAGTGATTCTTTTCGCTAAGTCTAAGCTAGTACCATCAGGTGACATCACTATTGCTGTAAACGGCGACCCTGAAAAGGCGATCGTTACTCAGCCTGGTAGCAAGCTACTTGGTGCCCTAGCTGGCGCAGGTATCTTCGTATCTTCTGCTTGTGGTGGCGGTGGCTCTTGTGGTCAGTGTCGTGTAAAAGTTAAGTCTGGTGGTGGCGACATCCTTCCAACTGAACTTGATCACATCACAAAAGGTGAAGCTCGCGAAGGCGAACGTCTTGCATGTCAAGTTGCTATGAAAACTGACATGGAGATTGAACTAGACGAAGATATCTTTGGTGTGAAGAAGTGGGAATGTACTGTTATCTCTAACGATAACGAAGCTACTTTCATCAAAGAATTGGCTCTAGCTATCCCTGAAGGTGAAGAAGTTCCGTTCCGCGCGGGTGGTTACATTCAGATTGAAGCTGAACCACATCACGTGAAATACGCAGATTACGATATTCCTGAGGAATACCGTGGTGACTGGGATAAGTTCAACTTGTTCCGTTACGAGTCTATCGTTAAAGAGCATTCGATCCGTGCTTACTCTATGGCTTCATACCCAGAAGAGAAAGGCATCATCAAGCTTAACGTGCGTATCGCAACTCCGCCGCCAAACAACCCTGACGTAGCTCCTGGTGTGATGTCTTCATACATCTGGTCTCTTAAAGAAGGCGACAAATGTACTATTTCTGGTCCATTTGGTGAGTTCTTTGCTAAAGACACAGACAATGAAATGGTATTCATCGGTGGTGGTGCAGGTATGGCGCCAATGCGTTCACATATCTTCGACCAACTTAAGCGTCTTAACTCTACTCGTAAGATGTCTTACTGGTACGGTGCACGTTCTAAGCGTGAGATGTTCTACATTGAAGACTTCGACGGCCTAGCAGCTGCAAACGAAAACTTCGTGTGGCATTGTGCTCTGTCTGATCCTCAACCAGAGGACAACTGGGACGGTTACACTGGTTTCATCCACAACGTATTGTACGAAAACTACCTGAAGGATCACGAAGCTCCTGAAGACTGTGAGTACTACATGTGTGGTCCACCAATGATGAACGCGGCTGTGATCGGCATGCTGAAAGATCTTGGTGTAGAAGATGAAAACATCCTACTAGATGACTTCGGTGGTTAATCCATTTAAGTGATTGATATTATGGCTGACTCTTACGAGTCAGCCATTTGTTTTTCTAAGACTACTCGTGACAACAAACTGGCTTATATAAGAAAGAGTAAGGCATTTAAAATACCTATTTTTCACTCTTATTTTTCCTTATATAAATCCTCAACATTAGACAGGAGTAAGCAAGTGAGAATTTGGCTTGTTGCATTAACTTCTTTAATTTTTCTTGCGGGCTGTGAGCAGGCAAGAGAGCAAGTACATTTAAGTGGTCCGACAATGGGGACCAGTTATAACATTAAGTACATCAATGGCGATGAATTTCCTGAGTCTAAAGAAGTTCATACCGAGATCGATCGTCTACTTGAAGAAGTAAATGATCAAATGTCGACTTACCGTGAAGATTCAGAGCTGAGCCGTTTCAACCAACATAAAGGTGCGGACGCATTCGAAGTATCTGAACAAACCGCTATCGTTGTGAAAGAAGCGATTCGTTTGAACGGTCTTACTGAAGGTGCGTTGGATGTGACGGTTGGTCCATTAGTTAACTTGTGGGGTTTTGGTCCAGAAGCACGTCCTGAAGTGGTTCCATCAGACGAAGAGCTTGCGGCTCGTAAGGCTAAGATTGGTATTCACCACTTAAGCGTTGAAGGTAATAAGCTAAGCAAAGATTTGCCTAATTTGTATGTTGACCTTTCGACTATCGCAAAAGGTTGGGGCGTGGATGTCGTTGCTGACTACCTCGATTCAATTGGCATTCATAACTACATGGTAGAAGTGGGCGGTGAAATCCGTTTGAAGGGCTTAAACCGTGAAAGTGTGGGTTGGCGTATCGCCATCGAGAAGCCAAGTGTTGACGAGCGCAACATTCAAGAGATCATCGAGCCTGGTGATATGGCGATCGCAACGTCTGGCGACTACCGAAACTATTTTGAGCGTGATGGTGTTCGTTATTCACACATCATCAACCCAGAAACAGGTAAGCCGCTTCATCACAAAGTGGTTTCAGTGACTGTTTTAAACCCGTCTTCAATGACTGCAGACGGTTTATCTACTGGCCTTATGGTCTTAGGTGAAGAAAAAGGACTGGAAGTCGCAAACCAACATAACATCCCAGTGTTCATGGTGGTAAAAACAGCTGATGGCTTTAAAGAAATTGCTTCAGAAGCATTTAAGCCATACTTAGGTAAATAAGGTAAGCGAGATAATTATGAATACATTTCTGATTACATTTGGTGTTTTTCTTGCAGTAATCGCAGCGATGTCAATTGGCTATATTATCCAAAAGAAAGTTGTGAAAGGTAGCTGTGGTGGCTTAGGTGCTGTTGGTATTGATAAAGTATGTAACTGCCCTGAACCTTGTGATGCGCGTAAAAAACGTGAAGCACGTGAAGCATACCGTGAAGAGAAACTGGCAGAACGTCAACAAAAAGAAGCGGCTTGGAGTAAAGACCGTATCGCTTAATTGGTGACAGTCATAGGGGAATAGAGTTGTCTATGCCCTTAGAATAAGAAGCTCAAGATTATCGTCTTGAGCTTTTTTTGTTTGAGTGAACTGTCTATTTTGGAATGCTAAAAACGGAAACAAAAACGAATTTCTAGTGGTCGATTTGCATGTTATTGCGCGCAAAGACCAGTTGGTTCCTACCTTGTTCTTTTGCAGTATAAAGTAGTTCGTCCGCGGCTTTTATTTGCTCATCCAAACTGCCAACTAAGTCGCTTAACCCGATACTCATGCTGACTTTAATCCGTTGTGAGTCATGAATAACTTCTTGGTTTTGTATCGCAATCCTCATTGACTCTAGCGTGTCGACAAATTCTTCAAATGGTCGGCATGATTGAATGCAGAACTCTTCACCGCCGAAACGAACGGCGACATCATCTTTAAAATGATTTTTGATGATCTTTCCGACTTCAATGAGTACCGCATCGCCACCATCATGACCGTAGGTATCATTCACCTTTTTAAAGAAGTCTATATCCATCATGGCGATGCTGCGATGTTCGCAGCCTTTACATGTTTGATTGAATAGATAACGACGGTTCCAAAGCCCGGTCAGAGCATCTTCATTTGCATGACGAAATAGTTCATTGGTGGCCTCTTTCATATCGAGTAGCTGATGAATACGGCAGAAAAACTCTTCTTGGTTAAATGGCTTGTAAAGGAAGTCGTTGGCACCAGCCTTAAGGAAACGAGCTGTCATGGTTCGGTCGTCACTGCCAGATAGCCCAAGAATAGCGAGTTGATTACGATCATGGTGTACTCGAATGTCACGGGTCATCGAAATGCCATCTTTGTTTGGCATGTCATGATCGGTAACGACGAAAGTGATGTCGGGGTCGTTTTGGAGAAGCTCTAGTGCTTGTTCGCCATCTTCCGCTTGAATCGTTTGAATATATTGGTGCTCAAGAAGTTGCACTACATATCGACGAACAACCGCAGAATCATCAACAACCAAGGCTTTATGATATCGGTTATTTGAGATTCGATTAACCAAAGGAAGCAAATAACTGACTGATGACATGCTGTCTTTGAGGATGTAATCAATCACACCCTTCGCGAGTACTTGTTCTCGAAGTGTGTTGTTGAACATGCCGGTTAGGACTATAATTTTTTGTTGATAGCCGAGTACCAAATCAATGATCTCGCCATCTTGACCATCGGGTAAGCAGTAATCGAGCACCGCGCACAAGAAATCCGTATCTTGTTCTAAGATTGCTTCAGCTTCAGCCACTGATTCAGCCAGCGCAACCTCATAGCCATCATTTTTCAATTGCTGGTACAGGTAGTTTCTGAATGCACGACTATCTTCGACTACTAGTATTTTATCACTCAAAAGTTATCCCTACTTATAGGTTAAATACTCTCTAACAATACTATCAGAATAGTAAGTGGCTAATGAAGTTAAAGCTATTTAGCTGGGCTCCAGATCATTTTAAATCTGAGAATAATTGATTATACTGTTTATAAATACAGTTGTAAGGTTGGGTTATTCCTAGATGTGTAGTGCGGGTGAAGAGAAAGTAAGAAAGATAATCCACGTTGATATGGACTGTTTTTACGCAGCTGTTGAAATGAGAGATAATCCCGCTTACCGAAATCGACCACTTGCAGTAGGGGGGCATGAAAAGCAGCGTGGCGTTTTGAGTACCTGTAATTACGAAGCTCGCAAGTTTGGTATTCGTTCTGCAATGCCGACGGGAAAGGCGCTGCAGCTTTGTCCCAATCTGTTGGTTGTTCCTGGGAGGATGTCGGTCTACGTCGAGATATCGAAAAAGATTCGCGAGATTTTTTCTCGATATACATCCATCATTGAACCCCTGTCTTTAGATGAAGCTTTTCTTGATGTCACGGATTCGACGCTGTGTCGTGGTTCGGCAACACTTATTGCCGAAGCAATTCGTAGCGATATCTGGAATGAACTTAACCTGACCGCTTCTGCTGGTATTGCGCCGATTAAATTTTTGGCGAAGGTGGCCTCGGATCTAAACAAGCCCAATGGTCAGTTTGTTATTCCTCCACAGGATGTTCAATCAGTGATTGATGAGCTGCCACTCGAAAAAATCCCAGGCGTTGGCAAGGTCAGTATTGAAAAGCTCCATCAAGCTGGCTTCTTTACTTGTAAGGACATTAAGGAATCTGACTATCGAGATCTATTGCTCCGGTTTGGCCGTCAAGGCGCATCACTCTGGAAGCGCAGCCATGGTATTGATGACAGAGAAGTTATTATTGAGCGTGAACGAAAATCGGTAGGCGTGGAGCGAACTTTTACTCAGAATATTTCTACTTACGCAGAATGTTGGCAGGTAATTGAAGACAAGCTTTTTCCTGAGCTTGAAGCACGTCTAGAGAAAGCTAGCCCAAGTAAAGCGATCATCAAGCAGGGCATTAAGCTCAAGTTTGCCGACTTCCAGCAAACCACTATTGAGCACATACACGCCTCTCTCGATCGAGAGCACTTTAAAGAACTGTTGAGTGAGATACTTAAAAGGCAGCAAGGGCGAGAAATACGCCTACTTGGTTTAAGCGTAATGCTACAACCCAAAGACCAAATGCGTCAATTGAGTTTCTTCTAGGGAAAGGCGCTGAGAGTTTAGATTTAGAGGTGTTGCTGGAAGGGTTAGAGTTTGAATAGCGACTAGACTCCACAGCCTAGCCAGCTTCTATATCAATACGTGATATGCCTTATCTAGGAAGTTGTTTAACTCGCGCTAAGGTATCACTGAATGGTTGTTGCTCTAGCTTTCCGTATCCAACCATTTTGCTGGCTTTAAGCTTGGTTGAAAGTGGAGTTGCGATTCCGCATAGAAAACGAGTAATAGCTTCGTCGGTGATCAATTGTTGACTCTTAGATACAAATTCATGAATCCATGTCATTACCGTTTCATCATCAATAGGCTCAACATCAACGGTTGGTAATATTGCTACTTGACCGCGACATACTGAGCAGTGACCACACTTGGCTGGCGCTTTATCATCGGCGAAGTAACTCGCAAGGCAAGAGCTTAGGCAGGTATCAGCCTCAAAGAAGCTCAGCATTTGGTTAAGGCGGTTTATCTCACTGTTCTCTTTTGCCTTAAACAATTCAGTTAGACGTTCCGATAACTGCATCATGTCTTCAGTGGTGTTGTGGATCGCATACACATCTGTGATCTGCTTACTTTCCAACTCAATCCAACCTTGTTCATTGAAGTAATCGATAGCCGCAATCACACGCTGACGATCTGCTTGAAAGTGAGTCCAAAGGGCATCGAAATCGACTTGGCACCAAACTCTGGCTTGAGGAGAGCATTGGAAAATTGCTTCTACAAAATGGCGACGTTCGCTTTGGAATTGCTCGATGATCTGCTGCTTAGTACGTATGAATTTAAATTTGTAGTCAGCAAAGTAGCTGTATTTAGGCTCAATCACGCCTTCAATTTCGAGATACACCAGTAGCGTTTTAAGTGGTAACTGACGAATGTTGGACTCACGCGATAGTTGGTTGAACATGATTTCCCATTGGTTTGCGCCAGAAGCAGCAATGTTTTGGTTTTCGTATATTTCTTTTAAGACCGTTTGAATTGATATGTTGTCTGGCGTATCACCAAAAACGAAGTTCTCGAGTGTGCTCAAACCATGTTTGTTAGCCAGTAAAATACATTCAGACGCTTGCCCATCTCGGCCTGCTCTGCCTATCTCTTGCGAGTAGTTTTCGATCGATTTCGGTAAGTCAAAGTGAATCACTCGGCGAATGTTGGACTTATCGACACCCATACCAAAAGCAATGGTTGCCACGATGCAGTTCACATCATCGTTCATGAATTGATGTTGAATGGCATCTCTGTTTTCAGGCTTAAGACCCGCATGGTAAGCCACGGCATTAACGCCAGCATTACGGAGTTGCTGAGCCACCATCTCTGCTGTCTGTTGAAGGGTGACATAAACAATAGTCGGAGCGAGAGAAGCTTGGTTAACGACATTGCACAAGGTTTCTAGTTTGCTGGTTTGTTCGCAAGGTTGAATCGACAGGTCGAGGTTTTGACGATAGAAACCCGTAACCACAACGCGCTCCTCATCAATTTCAAACTTCGACTTCATATCTTGGATAACCGATGTCGTCGCAGTAGCTGTCAGTAGCAGTACTTGTGGAATATTGAGCTGCTTTTGGTATTGGGGAAGCTTCAGGTAGTCTGGCCTGAAGTTGTGCCCCCATTCTGAAATACAGTGCGCTTCATCGACCACCAGTAACGAGATTGGTACTTGGGAGATAAACTGACGAAAGCGTTCATTCTTCAAGCGCTCAACAGAGATCATTAGGATTTTGGTGTCCCCGTTACGCACGGATTGCATCACCTGTTGTGTGGTTTGTCTGTCTTGGCTTGATTCGATTGCAGCCGCGCTTATTCCCTTACTGTGTAAGAAGCTGAGCTGGTCTTTCATTAAGGCTAACAATGGTGATATCACTAAGGTTAAGTGCGGCAACTCTAATGCTGGCAATTGGTAGCAAAGCGACTTGCCTGAGCCTGTTGGGAATATAGCGGCAGTCGAGTGACCAGATAGAACATTATCAATGACTTGCTTTTGCCCATTACGCAGTGAGTCGAATCCGAATACTTGTTTTAGCTTCTGCTCAATCATTTATGTTCTACCTGAGTTATTAAGTGTCGTATTGATGTTAAAGCGGGCGCCTATTGATGATTGCGTCGCTTGATGAATCAAATGTCTTGCACCTGATTGTACCTAATTCTATTCTGTAGCTCCTATACAAAAGCACCCCAATAGTATGAATAAGTCTGAGCTTCGCCAAATAATCATAGAGCAACTTGAATCCCGATTACGTATTGCACAATCTGCTACTCAACGCGCTATTGATGCGGCGACCGATGAAGAGACAGTGCCTGAGCATAAGTACGATACATTGGCACTAGAAGCTTCGTATCTTGCTCACGGTCAAGCAGTAAGAGTGCAAGAGTGTGAAGGTGACATTCAGTGTTATCGTAACTTAGTGCTGCGTGATAGTGAGAAGATTACAGTGAGCAGCTATGTTGTGGTCATTGACGAGCATGATCAATATAAACACTTTTTCATGGGGCCGAGAGTCGGTGGGCTTTCTGTTACGTGGAATAACAATGAAGTTGCTATCGTGACGGAAAATGCACCTTTTGGTCAGGCTCTAATGGGGAAAGAAGTCGGTGATGAGATTGAGTTTAAGGTCGCAGATAAACAGTTTTGCTATGAAGTAATATCTATCGACTAACTGAGTAACGGATATATATAAAACGTTTCTCTGACAAAGAAGCATATACCAAGGGTATAGTAATCTGTCAGATTGATGAGAGGATGTTATGAAAAACAATGTATTTATGAAAAACAAAATGTTTATGAAGAACAGTGTATTAATCGCATCGTTAACAGCGGTAATCTCTGTTGTGAGCCTGCCAACTTTTGCTGCTCAGTGTCGAGTTGATTTGAAAAATGAATTGCGAATCGATGACCAGAAAGTCGAAATCCACCAAGTGAATGGTGATACTGCCGTTTTTGATGGTAACAACGATTTATATATCCATGGTGAGAAGGTTGAGCTTGATGCCGACCAACAAGCGGCGATTGAGAAATACCGCGAAAAAGTGAGTGAGTACTTGCCACGAGCGAAACAAATGGCTAACGATGGCTTAGCGTTAGCGAATGACGTTATTGATGACATTGCTGCTAGCCTAGATTCACCGGAATCATTTGATAATGTAAAAGAGTCAATGAAAACCTACTTTGATGAACTGGAAGCTCGTTACTACAAAGATGGCGAGTTAGTGTTACCAGCAGACAGTTTTGATTCGATGGCCAATGGTTGGTCTGAAGATTTCGAGAAGGCTAAGGAGATCTTTAACCAAGAATTTATCTCTAGCGCTTTTAATGCGATGTCAGAAAAAATGAAACAAGATGGTGGCTTAAATCTTACTGAATTGGCTGACAGCATGGCTGCATTAAAGCTTAAAGTTGAAGAGCGCATGAAAGAACACTCTCAACAAGTGCAAGAGGAAGCGAATGAGTTCTGTGATTCTCTTGATGAGATGGCAGAACAAGAGCAACAGCTGCATGAAATCATTCCGAACCTAAAAGACTATCAAGTCTTCACGATCTAATCTGAATCTAACTATAAGTCACAAGAGCACCATTTGGTGCTCTTTTTGTTCGTATAAATTGAACAATACGACGAGTAATCATCTCAATTCAATCCATTGTTTCTCTAGTCCTGAACCTTGCTTTACTGCTTTTCGGTAAACGATAAGACCAGTTATTTGTTAATTTAATGGTTCTAAATAGCGTATTTGTTGTAAAAACTAGAAGATCACTCATTTATTAGTTGTGCCTATCATTGCTTTTGATTACTGTACTTCTCAACTAGTTCACTGATTTTTAATGCGGGCAATATGGACCAACAATCTTCCTCTTCAAGAGAGCACTTTAGCTCTCGTTTGGGTTTTATTTTAGCAGCGGCGGGTGCAGCTGTTGGCTTAGGTAATATTTGGGGTTTCCCAACCCAAGTCGCCAGTAACGGCGGTGGTGCTTTTCTGCTTGTTTACCTAATTATGATTTTCGTGGTTGCTTTCCCGATGCTGGTGGTTGAGATGGCTATTGGTCGACATGGCCAAGCAAATCCTGTCGATAGCATGCGTTCTTTGACTACAAACCCGTTAGGCAAGAAAGTCGGTGAATTTGTCGGTTGGATTGGGTTGAGTGTTCCAAGTGCAGTGCTAGCGTTTTATAGCATTGTCGGTGGTTGGTTGATCTGCTTCCTAATTGGTGCTGTCGCTGACCTGATTGGTCTAGAGGCCGCTGCTGATTGGTTTAAAGGCTTCAGTGTTGAGCGCAATGTTTTTGGTACCGTCGCATTCTATGTGCTGACTATCTTGATTGTTCAGGGCGGTGTTAAGCAGGGGATCGAGAAATGGTCGACCCGTTTGATGCCTGCGCTATTTGTGTTATTTGGCTTATTGTTTGTTTACATCATGACGCAATCTGGCGCGATGGAAGGCCTAAAGCATTACCTCGTTCCAGACTTTGAGAAAGTGTGGGATAGAAAACTGATTTTGGCAGCTATGGGGCAGGGCTTCTTCTCGCTCACTATTGGTGGTTGCTCGATGTTGGTTTATGGCTCTTACTTAAGTAAGAAAGAGAACCTGCCAAAAATGGCAATGAACGTTACCTTAGTTGATACCGCGGTTGCTTTTATTGCGGGCTTAGTCGTGATGCCTGCCATGTTTATTGCGATGCAAAAAGGTGTTCAAATCTATGCTGAAGATGGCTCATTACTGAGCTCTGATACCCTAGTATTTACGGTTCTGCCTTTGATGTTTGATAGCTTAGGTATGCTGGGTCAGGTCTTCGCAATTGTGTTTTTCTTATTGCTAACGATTGCTGCACTTACTTCATCGATTTCAATGTTGGAAGCCCCTGTCGCTCTTGTTAGTGAGCGTTTTAAGACCAGACGAACGCCAACAAGTTGGGTAATTGGTGGTGCTATCGCATTGTTCAGTGTGGTGATTGTTTACAACTTTGCCGCTATGTTTGGCATGGTTGCGATGATTGCGACTCAGTACCTTCAACCAGTCGCTGCACTGATGTTCTGTGTGTTTGGTGGTTGGGTATGGAGCCGAGCTTCAAAAGTGAAAGAACTTGAACAAGGTTGTCCTGATTTTCAACTTGGTTGGTTTGGTAAGGTTTGGCCAATGTATGTGAAGTTTGTGTGCCCAATTTTAGTCGCAACGGTTATCTGGGCATCTTTTGGCTAGTAGACCATTTAACATCTAGATGATTAGACTTGCAGTTCAAGGCCACTCTTAATGAGTGGCTTTGTTGTTTTTGTATCGAACAAGCTTGTTCGATAGAAAAAAGGCGCTGAACATAAAATTCAGCGCCTTTGTATTGTTCGTTAAGCAATCGTGATTACTTAATTTCCATACCTTGTGCTTGCAAGTCTGCATGGTAAGAAGAACGTACAAACGGACCACATGCTGCGTGAGTGAAGCCTAGCTCTAGAGCAATCTCTTTCAACTCATCAAACTCAGAAGGCGGCACGTAGCGTTCAACTGGCAAGTGGTGACGGCTTGGTGCTAGGTATTGGCCTAGAGTCAGCATCGTTACACCATGTTCACGAAGATCTTTCAATACTTGAACGATCTCTTCTTTCGTCTCACCAAGGCCCATCATCACACCTGATTTGGTTGGGATGCTTGGATGCTGCTCTTTGAATTTTCTTAACAGATCAAGAGACCACTTGTAGTTCGCACCTGGACGCGCTTTACGGTATAGACGCGGCGCTGTCTCTAGGTTGTGGTTGAAAACATCTGGTGGGTTGTCTTTCATTAGTTCAAGCGCAACGTCCATACGACCACGGAAGTCCGGAACCAGTGTTTCGATACGAATGTTTGGGTTTTGCTCGCGAATTTCACGGTTACAATCAGCAAAGTGTTGAGCACCGCCATCACGTAAGTCATCACGGTCTACTGAAGTGATTACAACGTACTTCAGTTTCATGTCTTTAATCGTCTTAGCCAGTTTCTTCGGCTCTTCGGCTTCTGGAGCATTCGGTCGACCATGGGCAACATCACAGAACGGGCAGCGACGAGTACAGATAGCGCCAAGAATCATAAACGTTGCCGTGCCGTGGTTAAAACACTCAGCTAGGTTAGGGCAAGACGCTTCTTCACAAACTGAGTGCAGGTTGTTTTTGCGCATTGCAGATTTGATTTCTTGAATACGATGGCTGTCTGAAGGAAGTTTAATCTTCATCCATGCAGGCTTACGTAAAACTTCTTTCTGTTCAGCAGGCATATTCTTTACGGGAATTAATGCCATTTTGTCAGCGTCACGATATTTAACGCCTTTTTCCATTTGGATTGGTTTGCTCATGATTTTATGCTTCTGCTGTAATGTTACTGGTGGCTTGAATGTCTACTTGGTCATAGCCGAGTAGTTCTACGAGCTCTTGTATTAACTGTTGCTCAACGTTTTCTAGTTCACTTGGACCGCCGAGTTGGCTTACTTGCGCCATTTCCATTCCTTGGTAACCACATGGGTTAATACGTTGGAATGGAGACAAGTCCATATCGACGTTGAGTGCTAGCCCGTGGAACGAGCAGCCGCGTCGAATTCGTAATCCGAGTGAACAGATTTTCTTGCCATCGACATAAACACCAGGAGCGTCAGGTCGGGCAGTTGAATCTATATTGTAAGCTTTCAGAGTATTGATTACGAGGTTCTCAATATGAGTAACCAAATCACGCACTCCAAATTTCTTGCGGCGGATGTTTATCAGGAAGTAAGCGACTAACTGACCGGGCCCGTGGTACGTCACTTGGCCACCGCGATCGCTTTGTATCACAGGGATATCACCAGCATTTAATACATGCTCAGCTTTACCTGCTTGTCCTTGAGTGAAAACTGGGTTGTGTTCAACCAACCAAATTTGGTCTACGTCTTCATCCGTGCGTTCGTCTGTGAACTTATGCATGGCTTTCCATACAGGTTCGTAATCCTGACGACCTAATTTTTTTACGATTAGCTTATTTTGCAAAGCGGCACTTCCTCAAGGATTAATAAAGTGAGCGCATTATAAACGCGAAACAGGTTTCTAACTACAGACGGACAGCAAGGTTTTTCAACTTTCTTTGTATTTATTGAAAATTAAGTTGAATGCTTTGGAAGGGGAGCGAGGGTTTCAAACAAAAACAGCGGCAATAAGCCGCTGTTTTTCATGCGTAATCGAAAGTTACAGAACCATACGAACGATTTCGATTTCGCCCAGTTCTTTATATAGCGTTTCTACTTGCTCAATTGAAGTCGCAGTAATATTGATAGAAACAGAGTGGTAGTTACCTTTCGCACTCGGTTTTAGAGTTGGGCTGTAGTCACCAGGAGCATGACGCTGGATCACTTCTAGTACTAGTTCAGTAAGTTCTGGCTTAGCGTAGCCCATAACTTTGTAAGTGAATGAACAAGGGAACTCTAAGAGGTCTTTTAGTTTTGCATCAGAATTGATGTTCATGATTAGCTCCAAAAGGCTAGACTCTCGCAAATTGGCGAAATGTCGATAAAAAGCGTGTTCGGTCAACAGACACGAGTAATAATGCGGAATATTACGTGTAAATATCACCGAACTCAAGATCAACAAAAGCCGCACATGGCGGCTTTTGTTTCGCTAATGAGAAAATCATGAACCTACTCATTAGGTTAGCTATACAGCAAGCTTAGGTTTTGTGTAGAACAAACCGTTGGCTGATTTAGAATAAACCCTTGAACAGCAGTACTAGGTAGTCCCATAGGCGGCTAAATAAGCTGCCTTGCTCTACATTTTCTAGTGCAAGTAGTGGGTATTCAGCAACGTCTTCACCGTCGACTTGGTAGAATAGTTTACCCACAACGTCGCCTTTGCTGATTGGTGCTTCTAGCTCTTTCTCAAGAACGAAGCTTGCCTTCAGGTTCTTAGCTTGGCCACGAGGCAGAGTAACGAACGTATCTTCGTCGACACCTAGTGCAACCGTGTCCTTGCTACCCATCCAGATTTTTTCTTCAACGAATGTCTCGCCAGCGGTGTGTGGTGCCACTGTTTCGAAGAAGCGGAAACCGTAGCTAAGCAGTTTTTTGCTTTCTGTTTTACGAGCGTTAGCATTCTTGGTGCCCATAACAACAGCAACTAGGCGCATTTTACCTTCGGTTGCTGAGCTTACTAGGCTGTAACCTGCATTGCTTGTGTGGCCCGTTTTAATGCCATCAACGTTCATGCTCTTATCCCATAACAGACCGTTGCGGTTGTACTGGGTGATGCCGTTGTAAGTGAATTTCTTTTGTGAGTAGATACGGTACTCATCAGGAACATCGCGAATCAGCGCCTGACCTAGTAGCGCCATATCGTAAGGCGTTGAGTAAAGGTTAGGGTTGTCTAGACCGTGCACGTTAGCAAAGTGCGTGTCTTTCATTCCGATAGAGCTCGCCCATGCGTTCATTAAGTCAACAAATGCATCTTCAGAGCCAGCAATATGTTCAGCCATCGCAACACAAGCATCGTTACCTGATTGAATAATGATACCGCGGTTCAGCTCTTCAACTTTAACGGTTGTACCCACTTCAATGAACATCTTAGATGAATCAGGGAAGTTTTTAGCCCAAGCATTTTCACTGATAACAACATCGTCGTTTAGGTTGATGTTGCCGCGCTCTAGCTCTTGGCCGACTACGTAGCTCGTCATCATCTTGGTTAAACTTGCTGGAGAAAGTTGAGTGTTCATCTCTTTCTCTGCGAGTACTTTGCCTGAATGGTAATCCATCAGAACAAATCCCTTAGCAGCGATTTGAGGAGCGTCAGGAACAATAATAGGAGCGGCGAATGACGATGTTGCTATCGTTGCAGAAAGTGCAACTGAAGTAGCAAAAATCGATTTAACAAGTTTATTAGATTTAATCATTTTGAATGCAATTATTAGGTGAACTATTCATATATTAACAGAATCACTCTGTCACACCAGAGCGCTGATTACCAGAAGTAACTGTTAGATAAATTAGCGAGTTAGCGTGTGTTTTTTTATATAAGCTGACGGGTAACCCATTAGCTTAACTTGTTCTAATTTTTCTTGAGTCAGAGCATAGTCATGAAATGGGCCAAGCATCAGGCGGTAGTTATCATCATTTGGCTGCAAGAACGTTGCTACAGCTAACTTTTCGCCTAGATCTTTGGCTAACTTCTCGGTTCTATCTTCATGTTGGGAAGTGGCTACTTGAATAATAAATTGAGGTAAAGCCGCCTTTTTATTTGCGTCAGTTGGCATAGCCACAGTGATGACTTCTATCTCAACATTTGCCGTGCCTGTTCTCAATACATCGAGTTTGTATGCTGCGGCATAACTAAGGTCAATGATTCGCCCTTCATGAAATGGGCCTCGGTCATTGATGCGCACAATCGTCGTTTTGTCATTGTCGGTATTCGTCACTTTTACATAGCTCGGAATCGGCAATGTTTTGTGTGCCGCAGACATCGAATACATGTCGTAGATCTCGCCATTCGACGTTAAATGACCATGAAATTTCTTACCGTACCAAGAGGCTTTGCCTTTCTCAGTAAACCCTTCTGTCTTCTTTACGATTTTGTAGTCTTCGCCACGCAAAGTGTAATCCGTGTTACCACCTAAACTATAAGGTTCATACTGAGGGTGAGCATCCTCGAGATGCTCTACTGAGATCGGTGCGTCTGGTGCAATGTCTGAATCTATATCGTAGCGTCCTGTTGGTTCTGTCGAAGAACAACCGTTTATAACAACGGCTAGGCTCACTATAGATACTAGTTTTTTTATTGGCAGCTCATTAACCAAAGATGTTTTTATAGGAGTTACTTTAACAGACATCAATTAGGTCGCCTTTGAGAATGCTTTTCTGTGTGTATGGATTGACATTAAAATACCGAAACCAGCCATAAGGGTAACCATAGAGGTACCGCCATAGCTGACCAGAGGTAGAGGGACACCCACCACAGGTAGAATGCCGCTTACCATACCAATGTTTACGAAAATATAGACGAAGAAACTCAGTACGATACTGCCGCCCATCATTCGCCCAAATGCTGTTTGAGCTTGGCTTGCAAGCACTAAGCCACGGCCAATAATGAACAGGTAGATAGCGAGCAAAAACAAAATACCAATCATGCCCCACTCTTCTGCGATGACCGCAAAAATAAAGTCGGTATGGCGCTCTGGAATGAACTCTAGTTGAGATTGGGTACCTTGCAGCCAACCTTTTCCTGATATACCACCAGAGCCAATTGCAATCTTACTTTGGATGATGTGATAGCCTGCACCTAATGGATCTGATTCAGGGTCAAAAAGGGTTCTTACACGAACTTTTTGATATTCACGCATCAAGAAGAACCATAAGATTGGAATAAACCCACCCAGTGCAATCGCGGCACTAGCAATGATCTTCCAACTAATACCTGCCAGGAATATCACGAAGATACCGGATGCTGCGATGAGTATCGATGTGCCTAAATCGGGCTGTTTAGCGATAAGGATTGTAGGTACAAACACCATCACTAATGAGATAGCCAAGGTTTGGAAAGTGGGTGGCAGTGAGCGCTTACCAATAAATCGAGCTAGCATCAAAGGTACTGCAAGCTTCAATAGTTCAGAGGGTTGGAATCGAATAAAGCCGAAGTTTAACCAGCGCTGTGCACCTTTAGAGGCCTCGCCAAAGAACAACACTCCGAGTAGTAGAATAACGCCGCCCGCAAACAGTAGTGGAGCCAAGGTCTCATAAGTACGAGGCGAGATTTGCGCTAAAAAGATCATCACACCTAAAGACAGCACCATACGCATCGCTTGGCGATCCATCATCGCAAGGCTTTGTCCGCTTGCGCTGTACATGATCAATAGGGCAAAGCCCATTAAAACCAGAATGCCAAGCAATAGCGGAAGGTCGATATGCAGCCGTTCAAATAGGGCTCTATTTCGTCCAGTTGAAGGATCAAGTTTCATTATTTTATTGGCTCACTTTCATAATCTTCTGCAAGAATAATATGGTCTAAAATTCTTCTTACAACTGGGCCACCATTTGATGAACCACCACCGGCATTCTCCAAAACGATAGTTACGACCGCTTCAGGATCTTCAAAAGGCGCATAACCGGTGAAGAGGGCATGATCGCGTAAATGTTCTGCGATTTCATCTGCGTTGTATTCTTCATCTTCTTTTAGACCGAATACTTGTGCAGTACCTGATTTACCAGCAGTTTGATAAGACATTTTTTGGAATGAGCGTCTTGCTGTGCCTTTCTTTCCGTGGTTTACCAATCTCATGCCTTCTTGCGCGATATCCCAGTATCTCTGCTTAACACCAGTTACCGGAGGGTACGTTTCGATTTCAGATATCGTTTGTTCATCGAACGGTTGACCGTTCTCAATTGTCGCGCGTAGTAAATGGGGAGCGGTTACCTCTCCTTCATTGACCAATACTGAAGTCGCTTTTGCAATCTGCATTGGTGTTGCTGTCCAGTAGCCCTGGCCAATACCGACAGGGATGGTGTCACCTTGATACCAAGGTACACGGTGTCTGGCCATTTTCCATTCGCGAGTGGGCATATTCGCTTTGCTTTCTTCGTAAATGTCGATGCCAGTGTAATCACCAAAACCGAATAACATCATCCATTTAGATAAGCGATCGATGCCTAAATCAAATGAAATTTGGTAGAAGAAGGTATCAACCGATTCTTCAATGGCTTTCTCTATGTCAACGACACCGTGTCCCCAACGTAACCAGTCGCGGAACGGCTTCGTTTTTGAGTTTGGAATCTTCCAATAGCCCGGGTCATTACGCGTCGTGTTCGGAGTAATTACGCCTTCTTGTAGAGCTGCGACGGCAATGAAGGGTTTGATCGTCGATGCTGGCGGATAAATTCCTAGCGTTGCACGGTTAACTAAAGGTCGGTCTTTGTCTTGAAGCAGGGCATTATAACCTTTCGAGGAAATACCATGCACAAAGGCATTTGGGTCGTAGCTTGGGCTGGAAACCATGGCTAATACGCCATTGTCTTTCGGGTCGAGAACCACGGCTGAACCACGACGTCCATCAAGCAGTTTATGCACGTATAGCTGAAGTTTGATATCCAAGTTGAGCACGATATCTTTCCCCGGAGCCGAAGGTACAAATTTAAGAGTGCGGATCACTCGTCCACGGCTGTTTACTTCGACTTCTTGATAGCCAGCGGTGCCGTGTAGCATGTCTTCGTAATAGCGCTCAATGCCGAGTTTACCGATATCGCGGGTGGCTTGGTAATTGGCGTCTTTCTCTTCACGAACCAAGCGCTGCATATCACGGTCGTTGATGCGAGATACGTAGCCAATCACGTGAGTTAACACATCACCATAAGGGTAGAAACGTTTTAGCGTCCCTGTCACTTCAACGCCTGGGAACTTATGTTGATTTACAGAAAAGACCGCCACTTGTTCTTCGGTAAGCTGATTAAGAATAGGTACTGATTTGAAGCGACGTGAATTACGACGATCACGATTAAAACGTTCGATACGCTCCGGTGGTATGTCGATTAACGCTTGTAAACGAACAAGCGTATCTTCCATGTTTTTGACTTTTTCTGGGGTGATCTCCAGATTAAAAACAGGCCGGTTTTCTGCAAGAAGTACACCGTTGCGGTCGTAAATTAAACCACGATTGGGTGCGATTGGAACGACCTTGATGCGGTTGTCGTTGGAGCGGGTTTTATAGTCCTGATATTGATTAACTTGGATGTTGTAAAGGTTCACAACCAGCAAGCTCATCATCACTATAATCCCTGCAAACGCAACAGAAGCACGACTAGTAAATAGTCGTGCTTCTGCTTTGTAATCACGAATTTGGCTACGTTTACGTAACATTAACGCTTATTCTCGATGATAAGGGTGGTTAGCAGTGACGCTCCAAGCTCGATACAAGCTTTCAGCCATGATAACGCGTACTAATGGGTGAGGGAGAGTAAGTGCTGACAGAGACCAGCTTTGGTCTGCTGCCGCTTTACATGCTGGTGCTAATCCTTCAGGCCCGCCAATAAGGATAGAAACGTCACGGCCATCCAGCTTCCAACTTTCCAATTGCTCTGCGAGTTGAGGCGTATCCCACTTTCTTCCTGGGATATCGAGTGTGACAATGCGGTTGCCTTTCGGAACTGCAGCTAACATTGCTTCGCCTTCTTTTTGAAGAATACGTGCAATATCGGCATTTTTACCGCGTTTTCCCGCAGTGATTTCAATGAGTTCTAATGGCATATCATGAGGGAAGCGGCGTTTATATTCTTTAAAGCCTTCTTCAACCCACTTTGGCATTTTTGTACCAACTGCGATTAACTGGATCTTCAAAGCTTAGCCCCAAAGTTTTTCTAGTTGGTACAGTTCACGATGCTCTTCTTGCATAACGTGAAGCATGCTTGTGCCCATGTCTAGAACAACCCATTCACCTTCTTTTTGGCCGTCCATGCCAAGGGGATTCATGCCAGCCTTGCGCACTTCATCAGCAACGTGCTGTGCAATAGAGGCAACATGGCGCTTAGATGTACCAGTACAAACAATCATGTAGTCAGTAACACTTGATTTGCCTTCTACATCGATAGTCACAATCGATTCTGCTTTCATGTCGTCGGCTTTGTCTGCAAGAAAATCTTTTAGTTCTTCACGTAACACGGGGTGTTCCTTTAATCTGAGTTTAGCTTTTTAGGGTCTGTTGACCCTAGAATATACCACGCTTTTATGCGTGAGATGGGATTGAAGCTGAAGGGATACAAAACTCTACGCTTAACTGATGAATTAGTGGCCAAGGCGACTGTTCATATTGGGTTTTTGTCATCAATTCAGCTTGAGTGAGCAACGCAAACAGGGAGTGTAATCGAGAAATCGAAACTCTTGTTAGCGCGGCGTTATAAAGAGGTTTTTTTGATTGCCAGATACGGTGCTTTTCAAATACCTGCGCGATTGGCATCTGCTTCATTTGTTGCTGCATTTGTAATAGCAGAGCAAGCTCACGTTGTATGCTACGCAGCAAGATGACGGGTTCGACACCTTCGGCTTCTAACTGACGCAGGATTCGCTGTGCACGGTTGCCTTTGCCTGCTAATAACGCATCACTCCAATGGAATGGCGTAAAGTGGTTGTGTCGACTCAGCGATTCTTCTAAACGTACTAATGTGAGCTTTCCATCTGGGTATTGGAGAGCCAGTTTTTCTAGGCTTTGGGTGAGCGCAAATAGATTACCCTCATGCCATTGCGCCAACATTTGTATCGCTTCAGGATCCGGTGATAAGCCGATCTGACGACAGCGTGTTTGGACAAACTGAGGTAAGCGGCTGACATCAGGAGTTAAACAGCTTACCCAATGCCCTTGATTAGAGAGTGCTTTAAACCACTTAGCACTCTCTTGAGCCTTAGTTAGCTTAGTGCCAATCAAGATCAATAGAATATCGTTGTGTATATGCTCAGAGATTGCGAGTAATTCTTTTGCAATCGACGCATTGACCCCGGACTCTGGCAATTCAAGTTCGATGACCTGACGACTAGAGAATAGGCTCAATGCTTGAGTGCAGTCGTAGACTTGATTCCAGTCGAGACTGCTATCAATAGCAAAGCGGTGGCGTTCTTCGAAGCCTTGCTCTTTGGCTGTCTTTTGAATCGCTTCTCGGCTTTCCTGCAGCAGTAAAGGTTCGTTACCAAAAATTAGGTAAACGTTGCTTAATTGCTTAGCAAGTTGCTCAGATAAACGATCAGCAAAAATACGCATTAAATAAACCTATTGCTCGACAGTTACGCTAGGCTCAGCATCAGGTACTGCACTTGCGTCGACCTCAACATCGTCAATTTCGATGTTTTTGATGTTGTACTGTTTTTCTAGCTCTTTTACTTGAACCTGTTCAAGCTCTTCTAGGTTCATATTTCCTGCGGCAATAGTCGCTTTCAGTCGGGCCATTTGACGAAGGATTTGGCTTGTTGCAAGCTTGCGCATTTCGTCTTCAATCATGTCACGCTCAACCGATTTTGCGAGTGCCGTTAGTGGGTTGTCTAAATAGCTGCGGGTTACGCTAGTTGAGAAGGTATTGGCCCCTAATTCTGGGATCGTTACGCGGTATGAAGCGTTAAGCGTCAGCTCTTTCTCAGCGGCACGAGTATTTTGGTATAGCGACAAAGTACGTTCCCCAACTCCTTCACCAAGAATATGTAGGTTAGGGATATTTTCAGCTGGTGGCACTATTTCTACATCATTCATACGTAGCTGGCTTTTCATCATACGTGTAAACGTACTGTATTGGTCGTAACTGGTTACTGAGATCTTGTTGAGCTCTTGTGGCACGGAGTAGTCACCACGTAAATGGAAACCACAGGCGCTCAGCAGGCTAACGGTTAGAACAACAATAGTAACTTTCAATGAAGATAGTGAATTCAGGCGCATTATTTGATGGCTCTCATGAAGGTAGAATACTTATTTAAAGGCTTTAGTTCGTTTGAGTTGTTATGCTCAAGTCTAAAGCGCTTAAATAAGTAGACAGGGCTATTAGCTACCCTGTCTACAGACTGCTTTTGATGAATTAAGTTCGTTAATTCTTCAGTAATTGCACTGTGCTAACGAAATTAGTTAGCAACGATGTTTAGAAGCTTACCAGGTACGAAGATAACTTTACGGATAGTTAAGCCATCTAGGAATTTCTTAGCGTTCTCATCGTTTAGACCAAGTTCACGAACTTGCTCTTCTGTCGCGTCAGCTGCAACCGTTAGTTTTGCTCGTAGCTTACCGTTGATCATTACCACGATAGTCTTCTCGTCTTCAACTAGCGCTTTCTCATCGAAAGTTGGCCATGTTGCTGAGTCTACGTTTGATTCACCCAATGCAATCCACATTTCGTAAGAGATGTGTGGCGTCATAGGGTAAAGCATACGTACAACTGCTTTTAGTGCTTCATCAAGAATTGCACGATCTTGTACAGACTCTTGAGGCGCTTTCGCTAGCTTGTTCATCAGCTCCATGATTGCAGCGATTGCTGTGTTGAACGTTTGGCGACGGCCGATATCGTCCGTTACTTTCGCGATAGTCTTGTGGATATCACGGCGAAGTGCTTTCTGGTCACCAGATAGCGCAGAAGCGTCAACAGCTTCAGCTGCACCCTTAGCAGAGTGAGCGTGAACCAGTTTCCAAACACGCTTAAGGAAGCGGTTTGCACCTTCAACGCCAGACTCTTGCCACTCAAGTGTCATGTCTGCAGGCGATGCAAACATCATGAATAGACGTACTGTATCAGCGCCGTACTTGTCTACCATCTCTTGTGGGTCGATACCGTTGTTCTTAGACTTAGACATTTTGATCATACCTGAGTGTTCAACGTCGCGGCCTTGGTTGTCGACTGCTTTTTCAATGCGACCTTTTGCGTCACGGTCGATAGTCACGTCAGTTGGAGCAATCCATTCTTTCGTGCCTTTCTCGTTCGTGTGGTAGAACGCGTCAGCGAGAACCATGCCTTGACATAGGAGTTGCTTGAACGGTTCATCAGATGTCACGTAACCCGCATCACGAAGAAGCTTGTGGAAGAAACGAGAGTAAAGCAGGTGCATACAAGCGTGCTCAATACCACCAACGTATTGGTCAACTGGCAGCCAGTAGTTAGCTTTCTCTGGATCTAGAATGTCATCAGCTTGTGGTGAACAGTAACGCGCGTAGTACCATGAAGACTCCATGAAAGTATCGAACGTATCAGTTTCACGTAGCGCAGGTTCGCCATTGAATGTGGTTTCAGCCCAAGACTTATCCGCCTTGATTGGGCTAGTTACGCCATCCATTACCACGTCTTCTGGAAGAATAACGGGCAGTTGGTCTGCTGGTACTGGGTGAACTTCACCGTCTTCTGTCGTTACCATTGGGATTGGAGCACCCCAGTAACGCTGACGAGAAACGCCCCAGTCACGTAGACGGAAGTTTACTGTCTTCTTACCTTTGCCTTCAGCTTCAAGCTTCGCAGCGATTGCATCGAATGCTTCTTGGAATGCAAGACCATCGAATTCACCAGAATCGAACAGTATACCTTTCTCAGTGTAAGCCGCTTCAGACACGTCTAGCTCAGAACCATCTTCAGGTTTGATCACTGGGATGATATCGATGCCGTACTTAGTTGCGAATTCGTAGTCACGTTGGTCGTGAGCAGGAACCGCCATTACCGCACCTGTGCCGTAATCCATAAGAACGAAGTTAGCTACGTAAACAGGAACAACACGACCGTTAAGAGGGTGGATAGCCGTTAAGCCAGTATCCATACCTTTCTTTTCCATCGTTGCGAGTTCAGCTTCAGCCACCTTGGTGTTACGACATTCTTCAACGAATGCTGCAAGATCAGGGTTGTTCTGTGATGCTTTCTCTGCAAGAGGGTGACCTGCAGCGATACCAACATAAGAAACACCCATTAGTGTATCAGGACGTGTTGTGTACACTTCTAATGGCGCTTCTTCACCGTTAACAGCGAAAGATAGCTCAACACCTTCAGAGCGGCCGATCCAGTTGCGCTGCATGGTCTTAACCATTTCAGGCCAACCTTCAAGGTTGTCTAGATCGTCTAGTAGCTCTTGAGCGTACTCAGTGATTTTAATGAACCACTGTGGGATTTTCTTTTGTTCTACCGGAGTATCACAACGCCAGCAGCAACCGTCTTCTACTTGCTCGTTTGCAAGAACCGTTTGGTCGTTTGGACACCAGTTAACAGAAGATGTCTTCTTGTAAACTAGGCCTTGTTCGTAAAGCTTCGTGAAGAACTCTTGTTCCCAACGGTAGTACTCAGGCGTACACGTTGCGAATTCACGTTTCCAGTCGTAACCAAAGCCTAAAAGCTTAAGCTGGTTTTTCATGTATTCGATGTTTTCGTAAGTCCACGGAGCAGGCGCTGTGTTGTTTTTTACAGCTGCGTTTTCTGCTGGTAGGCCGAATGCATCCCAACCGATTGGCTGCATTACGTTTTTGCCTTGTAGACGTTGGAAACGAGATACCACATCACCGATGGTGTAGTTACGCACGTGACCCATGTGCAGTCGGCCACTTGGGTACGGGAACATAGAAAGACAGTAGAATTTTTCTTTGTTTGGGTCTTCACTTACAACGAAAGTCTCGCTGTTATCCCAGTGTTGTTGAACCTTTTGTTCAATCTCTTGCGGGTTATATTGTTCTTGCATCGATGGTATCCGGTTATCTTGGAATTTGTGAGTTCGGTTAGAACAGAATCTTACAGATCGTCATAGAATACCTAAAGGAGCCTAGTACAACAATAGTTATACCCTTCATACTTGCAGTTGCTGCCTAGTAGATGGCGTAATTTTCACTGAATTTCGCAGGGCAACTATACTTAAGAGTATGAATTGCATTTGTTTGTGAGCGGGAGTGCATTGCGGCACATCCGTTTGCCCGCGTAAAAGTTGGTTATCTTAAGGAGGTTGTTATGCCGAAGAAAAAAGCACTCTATGAAGAAGTGGTTGAAGAGGTCATCGAAACGCTGAAGCATAGTCCTGAAGAGCTTAACAACAAAATAGAAACGTCAGGTAAGTATGCGAAAGCAGCCAATGACATGACCAAAGACGAGCTGTCGTTGATTTCCGCTTACGTGAAGTCAGATTTAAAAGAGTTTTCCGAAAGCTATGAAGAGAGTAAAGGTGGTCCGTTCTATTTGATGATTGCAGACTCTATTTGGCAAGGGCTGTTGGATATTACTGATCGTACTAAGGTGGAATGGGTTGAACTGTTCCAAGATTTAGAGCATCAGGGCTTATATCAAGCGGGAGAAGTCATTGGGTTAGGTACTTTGGTATGTGACGAGTGTGGTCATCAAACCGAATATAACCATCCAACCAATATCATTCCATGCATTAAATGTGGTTCTAAAGGGTTTAGTCGTAAAGCCCTTAAACCGTAAGCTTCCGAACTATAGCGCTATCAATGTTAAACCACAGCAATAAAAAAGGGTTGACTCAATCAGTCAACCCTCTAATCACTTTTCTTCGAATCTAGCTCTTTGGCTTTCTAATTACCCAACCCATCACCAAACTGAGCAACGTCCAGATGTACAGTGGCCAAGTACCAACTGTGTGATAAGGCGTTTGACCATCCGTTGAAATGAGTTCAGCTTTTAATACGGCCGTTTCAAACTGAGGCACTTGTTTGATGATGTTGCCTTTATAATCGGTAACAGCCGTCACACCATTGTTGGTAGAGCGAATAAGCGGCTTACCAAGCTCTAGAGCACGCATCTGTGCAATTTCCATATGTTGCAATGGCCCAATCGAACGACCAAACCACGCATCGTTAGAGAGCGTTAGAATAAAGTCAGTTTCATCTGTTACGTTTTGTCTAACTTGATCATTAAATATGATCTCATAACACAACGCAGGCGCTAGATGACGACCATTTGCTACGATGTTTGGTTGAACAAAGTCGCCACGGCTAAATGATGACATTGGCAAGTTAAAGAACGGTGCTAATGGGCGCAAGATATCTTCAAACGGAACAAACTCACCAAACGGTAACAAATGGTGTTTATGATAGCGCTCGTCTGGATCGTAGCTGTACTCACCATATGGATTCACACCAAGTGAAAGAACACTGTTGTAGTACTTCTTATCTTCAGATTGATTCAGCACGCCAGTGATGATCGAGCTGTTGTTCATCTTGGCTGCACTGTCTATGTTGCGTAGGAAAGATGGAATCTCAACTTCGAATGCTGGAATAGCCGCTTCAGGCCAGATGATGATATCGGCATCCCAGTTTTCTCTGCTTAGGTCGGTGTACTTCATCATGGTTGGCCAGCGATGACTCGGCAGCCATTTGCTGTCTTGATCGACGTTGCCTTGTATTAAGACGACTGACGTAGTTTTTTCCGGGTTCGGCGTGACCCAATCGATGTTGCGAATACCAAAACCGGTGCTAAATACGACGGCAGGAATGATAGCGATACTCCAGGCCCGGTTAACAATCGCATAAGCGAATGCAGAGGCTGAAACAATGATCGCTAGAGTTACTAACTCGACGCCGCCAATCGGTGCAAATGAACCTAGTGGCGAATCGATTTGGCTGTAGCCTAACCAAAGCCAAGGGAAGCCCGTCATTACCCAGCCACGTAGCCAATCACTGATTAACCACAATGCAGGAGCTGCAAGGAAAAAGCGGCTTAGGTTATTAGCAGGGAAGAACTTGTTCAAACTCCAGGTAAATAGACCCGAATAAACGGCTAGGTAGCCAACAAGCAATGCCATCAAAAATAGGTTGGCAGCCAGTGGCATGCCGCCAAAACCATCAATGCTGACGTATACCCAGCTGATACCTGTCGTGAATTGACCTAAACCCCATGCGTAGCCAATCCAAAGCGCACTCTTAGGAGAGCGGTTGTGGATCAGTAACAGCAACAAAGCTGGGCTGAGAATAGCAAGAGGCCATATAGAGTATGGAGCGAATGAAAGGGTGGTTATAGCGCCAACAAAAACGGCCGCAAGCGGCCGTAATAGGCGATGAATAAAGGTCTTAGTCATCTAATTTCTGTCATCTCTTTAGAGAGAAGTTGTTATTCTTCGATAGTAGGAAGAGGCTGTTCGTCAGGAATGGTTACCTGTAACTGAATCACACGACGGTTATCTGCAGACGTAATTTTGAAATGGTAGTTTTCGATTTCTACAATTTCGCCACGAACTGGCAGGTGACCGAGTGCTGTCATCACCATACCGCCTACGGTATCCACTTCATCGTCACTAAAGGCAGTGTTAAACGTATCGTTGAACTCTTCAATAGTGGTTAAAGCTTTTACAGAGAAGGTATGCTTACTCAGCTTGCGAATATCTAGCTCTTCTTCATCGTCGAACTCGTCTTCAATTTCACCAACGATTTCTTCGAGGATATCTTCAATGGTTACCAGGCCAGAAACTCCGCCAAACTCATCGACAACGATAGACATGTGGTAACGCTCTTCTTGGAATTCCTTAAGCAGGCGATCAACTCGCTTACTTTCAGGAACAACCACGACAGGTCGAATCACTTGCTCGATATCAAATGGGGCACTTTCTGAACCCAAATACTTAAGTAGGTCCTTCGCTAATAGAATGCCTTCAACATGGTCTTTATCTTCACTGATCACTGGGTAGCGAGAGTGTTGAGCATCAGTAATAAGCGCAATCAATGTATCTAAATCATCGGTGCGTTCAACTGTAACCATTTGAGAGCGAGGCAGCATGATATCGCGTACTCGCATCTCTGAAATTTCCATGACACCCTCGAGCATGTCGCGCGTGTCGTGGTCAATGAGGTCATTAATTTCTGAGTCGCGGATTACATCTACGAGCTCTTGGCGATCTTTTACTTCACCTTGAAATAGTTGGCCTAGGCGTTCAAAGAAGGACTTTCTACTCGGACCTTCAGATTTTTTACTTCCCTCAGAAGTGGGGGGGTTACCTTCGTTCATGATTTCTCAAAAAATAACGCTATCAGAAGTGTGATAGCACACGTTACAACTCAGATTCCTGCGAAAATCACAGGTTCGATGAGTTATTGTTTCTCTGCAACCTACTTTACTAGAATCGATTTACTTTTCTAGAATATACGGGTCTTCAAACCCCATAGTTTGCATGATTTCTGTTTCGAGTGACTCCATCTCTTCAGCTTCATCATCTTCGATATGATCATAACCTAGCAGATGCAGACTGCCATGTACAACCATATGAGCCCAGTGTGCTAGCAGAGGCTTACTTTGCTCTTCTGCTTCTTTTTCGACAACTTGGCGGCAAATAATGAGGTCACCCAGTAGATCTAATTCCACTCCTGGTGGTGCTTCAAATGGGAAAGACAGCACGTTAGTTGGCTTATCTTTTCCACGATAGTCATGATTGAGCTGGTGGCTTTCTTGTGTATCAACAATACGAACCGTCAACTCGGCACTCTCTTGAAACTGAGGGATTGTCTTATCCAACCAAAGCTGAATATCTTGCTCGGTTGGAAGACCTTGCTCATTTTCGACCGCTATTTGCAGGTCTAGTTCAATAGACATCTATTTATCACCTTGTTCTGCAATGACAGAGCTATTTTGTGTTGCTAATTGTATCGTAACTGCTTGTTGAGCCTCAAGAAGCTTGGCCTCGCGCTCTTCACGCTTACGTTGTTCAAACTCTTTGCGCTCTTTCTGGTCTTTTGCTTCCCACTTCTCGTACGCGTTGACGATACGAGCAACGACAGGGTGACGAACGACGTCTTCAGACATGAAGAAGTTAAAGCTAATATCATCCACTTCACTGAGCACTTCAGTTGCATGACGTAGGCCTGATTTTGCACCACGAGGTAAATCGATTTGCGTAATATCACCTGTGATCACAGCGCGAGAGTTAAAACCGATACGGGTTAAGAACATTTTCATCTGCTCTACCGTGGTGTTTTGGCTCTCATCAAGAATGATAAACGCATCATTCAATGTACGACCACGCATGTAAGCCAGTGGAGCAACTTCAATCACGTTACGTTCAATCAGCTTCTCAACTCGCTCAAAGCCAAGCATTTCAAACAGTGCATCGTAAAGCGGACGCAAATATGGGTCTACTTTTTGGCTTAAATCACCCGGTAGGAAACCAAGCTTCTCACCAGCTTCAACAGCAGGACGAGTCAGTAGGATTCGACGAACTTCTTGACGTTCAAGTGCATCAACCGCAGCCGCAACAGCTAAGTATGTTTTACCAGTACCAGCAGGTCCAATACCAAAAGTGATGTCATGAGTGACCATGTTCATTAGGTATTGTGCTTGGTTTGGCGTGCGAGGCTTGATGACGCCTTTTTTAGTCTTAATGGTCACTTCTTTGCCGTAGTCGATTTCAGACTCGACGTGTTGCTCCAAAATACCAGACTCAGTGACGGCCAGATGCACTTGCTCTGGTTCGATATTGATTATGTTGCCTTTAACTGGAGCCGTTTCAACATAGAGGTGTTTGATGATGTCTAAAGCGGCGGCTGTAGTGTGAGGCTTACCGACAATCGTGAAAAAGTTGCTACGGTAATTAATCTCAACGCCCAGACGACGCTCAAGATGCTTGATGTTGTCGTCAAATGGACCGCATAAACTTGCCAAGCGCTTGTTGTCTGCTGGCTCTAGATTTATCTCTAAGGTAACGATTTTATTGCTCAAATTAGCCTCTCATTTTGTGCCACTCACTCTTAAATATAAAAAAGAGCAAAAAGCCCGATTTAGACCGGGCTTTTGATGGTGATATCCCTATTTCTAAGATGGTCACTTAGTTAGGTAATTTCAAGCTTTGTGTTTGCGCTTTGTGCTCAAACAGTTGTATTGCCTATGGCGTAAATGTCGCTACACCTAGCTCGTCTTCACGTTTTGTTTTTTCCATCATTTCTGCTGGAGTCATTACAACGCGTAGACCCATGTCTTTTTCTGTGCGAACTAGCTCACCACGTAGTGAGTTAGTGTAAACCTCAGTGATCTTCACATCTACAAACTGACCGATTAGGTCTGCAGAACCTTCGAAGTTCACAACACGGCTGTTTTCAGTACGGCCACGCAGTTCCATGAGATTCTTTCTTGATGGACCTTCAACAAGAATACGCTGCTCTGTGCCTAGCATTAGACGAGAGAAACGCATAGCTTGTGTGTTTACTGTTTGTTGCAGTTCGTACAGACGATCTTTTTTCTCTTGTGCTGGTACATCACATGGGTAATCTGCCGCTGGCGTACCTGGACGTGGAGAGAAAACAAAGCTGAAGCTCATATCGAAATCAACTTCTTTAATTAGCTTCATTGTATCTTGGAAGTCTTGCTTAGACTCACCAGGGAAACCAACAATAAAGTCAGAGCTGATTTGAATGTCAGGACGAGCTTTACGCAGTTTACGGATAATAGATTTGTACTCGATAGCCGTATGTGGACGCTTCATCATCGTAAGAATACGGTCACTACCACTTTGTACTGGTAGGTGAAGGAAGCTCACTAGTTCAGGGGTATCTTTGTAAACTTCAATGATGTCGTCACCAAACTCAAGCGGGTGGCTTGTTGTGAAACGAATACGGTCGATACCGTCGATAGACGCAACTAGGCGAAGGAGCTCTGCAAATGTGCAGATGTCACCTTCGTGAGTAGGGCCTCGGAATGCGTTTACGTTTTGGCCTAGCAGGTTTACTTCACGTACGCCTTGCTCTGCAAGTTGTGCAACTTCGAATAGCACATCATCCATTGGACGACTAACTTCTTCGCCACGAGTATATGGAACAACGCAGTAAGTACAGTACTTAGAACAACCTTCCATGATAGAAACGTAGGCTGTTGCGCCGTCTGCTTTTGGCTCTGGCAGGTTATCGAACTTTTCGATCTCTGGGAAAGAGATGTCCATTACTGGCTTTTCGTTAGACAGTGATGACTTAATCATCTCTGGTAAACGGTGTAATGTTTGTGGGCCAAAGATAACGTCTACGTAAGGTGCACGTTGACGAATGTGATCACCTTCTTGAGTCGCTACACAGCCACCCACACAGATCACCACACCTTCTTTTTTATCTTTAAGCGTTTTCCAACGACCAAGCTGGTGGAATACTTTTTCTTGCGCTTTTTCGCGGATAGAACAAGTATTCAATAGTAGTACGTCTGCTTCCTCAGGTACTTCAGTTAGCTCATAGCCATTTGCAGCGTTAAGCAGGTCGGCCATTTTTGATGAATCATATTCATTCATCTGACAGCCCCAAGTTTTAATTAGCAGTTTCTTACTCATTATATGTTCGCTCGATCGTTAGTTTAATTTAAGGGAGCAAATCGCCCATTATTCATCCGCTAGCTCCGTTCGTCATAATTCGGTATTCAATTTTATGACAGGCTCTAGCGGCAAGCGGCGTATTGTACTGGTTTCAAAACCGACTGACTAGTAGTCTGAACAAATCTCTTATGTAGTGGTTTTTATTATCGTTAACGCCATATGCCATAAGGGATAACCCTTCTTTCGAATAAGGTTTTTGGTTACAAGTTCGTTATGAAAAAGTACAATCAAAAACAGTCAAAGAATCAAACTGATAAGTACAAAATATGAACAGTTACGATATTGTAGTCGTCGGTGGCGGCATGGTTGGTGCAGCAACAGCAATCGGTTTTGCAAAGCAAGGTCTGAGTGTTGCGGTGATCGAAGGTTTTGCCCCACAAGCTTTTGATGAGTCGCAAGCGATGGACATTCGTGTGTCAGCGATTTCTCAAGCATCGGTCGATTTGCTTGAAGATCTTGGTGCATGGCAAAGTATTGCAGCGATGCGCGTCTGTTCTTACAAGCGATTGGAAACTTGGGAACACCCAGAGTGTCGTACTCGGTTTGATGCTGCATCTCTTGATTTACCTCGTTTAGGTTACATCGTTGAGAATCGATTAATCCAATTGGGTTTATGGGCTCAGTTTGATGCCTACAACAATCTCGAACTGTTATGTCCAGAAAAGCTCGATGAGATTGAGTTTGGTGAAACCAATATAGTCAAGCTTCAGTCGGGTACTCAGTTGTCAGCGAAGTGGGTGGTTGGCGCTGATGGCGCAAATTCAGCCGTCCGTCAGCAAGCAGGGATTGGTATTACGGCTTGGGGTTACCGACAGCACTGCATGCTTATCAACGTAGAAACAGAACAGCCTCAGCAAGATATTACTTGGCAGCAATTTTTACCAAGTGGTCCTCGTTCATTTTTGCCTTTGTGTTCTCTAGTCTCTGACGATCAAGAAGTCGGGCAGGGCTCGTTAGTTTGGTATGATTCTCCACGGCGTATTAAGCAACTGTCAGCAATGCCCCCTGAAAAACTACGTAATGAAGTACTTACTCACTTTCCTAAAGAGTTAGGTGATATCAAAGTTTTGAACTCGGGTTCTTTTCCTCTGACACGACGTCATGCTCAATCATACTCAAAGAATAACTGTATTTTAGTCGGAGACTCTGCACATACGATTAACCCTCTAGCAGGGCAGGGTGTTAACTTGGGTTTTAAAGATGTGGCAGCACTATTGGATATCACCCAAGAGAAAGGTGAATTGAATCAATCAGTGGCGAGACGCTATGAAGTGATCAGAAGAGGTGACAATCTAATGATGCAAAGTAGCATGGACTTTTTCTACAAAACGTTTAGCAATGACATTGGCCCACTTAAGTTTGTGCGTAATGCTGCACTAAAGCTAGCAGAAAACTCAGGGCCGATTAAATCACAGGTACTTAAATACGCTTTAGGGTTGTGATTGGTTAGTCCAAATTATTGAGTTATAAAAAGAAGGAGAGCTGAGGCTTTCCTTTTTTGATTTCGTGATAGTGCTTAGTGCTTAGTGCTTAGTTCTTAATACTATTGCGTTACACACACAGGTGCATCGATGGCTAAAGAGCATCCAGTATAGGTGAGGGAGCCATCTTCAATATCTCGTTTGAATGATGTGAGGTTGTTGGAATGCTGGTTTGCGGCGATAAGCCATTGCCCGTCTTTAGTGATATGAAAGTCGCGAGGGAACTTACCTTCAACATCGTAACTATCCATAAAAATGAGCTTTTGAGTGACGGAGTCTATTCTAAAACAACTGATTCTGGATTGATGTCGGCAAGACACATAAAGGAATTGCTCATCTGGCGATAGCTTAATCGCAGCTGCGGCTTCTCCTTTCTCCATATTTGCTAATGCATCAACCTCTTCCACAATACTCCACACCCCTAAAGACTTTTCCAAAATCAATATCGTTTCAGAGAGCTCACACACCACATAGGCTCTATCTTCGGCTTGGTTAAAGATTAGGTGACGAGGTCCATTCCCTGCCCGCACTTTGATAGATTGCATTGGTTCATCAAGGAACTCTTCTTGCTCTTCGTCAAAGCAATAGAAGTTGATTCGATCGGCTCCGAGATCGACGGTGACAAACTGCGGAGAGTTCTTTAGGAAAAGGCTTTGATGTGCATGTGGGCCTGTTTGTCTTTCTGCATTAGGTCCAGAACCAACCATTTTGAGTGTTTTGAGCCGTTTATCGATATTGCCATTGATACTTAAACTAAAGATATCGAATGTCCCTGATGAATATTGCGATGTAATAGCAAACTTATTGTGGGGATCTATCGTGATATGACAAGGGTGATCTCCTGAGATTGGTCCAGTATTTGACGCTATTGTTGAATCAGAATTCGGTATATGAATCAGTTGTGGTTGCATCTTTTGGTCAACTTCAGAAGCTGTGTAGACCCCCAGCTTTGTCGTGGTAATAAACGAGGGGTTAGTGCAGGCCGCTATAAGCTCTAAAGGCAACAGCGTTCCCGTTTCTAGATCTAACTGAGTTTGATATACACCTTGGCTATTACTTGGAGAATCTGTGTAGCAACCGATCGTTAAAGGGAGGGTTTTCATAGGCAGTCATACTCAGTTAGGAAATGGAGCAGACATTGTCTAATAAAATTGTAGTAAAAGTGAGGTTATAGGAGAGAATACTTGGTGACTTGGCTTGCAGATTTACATATTCCAGATAAAACAAAACCCAGCTAAAAAGCTGGGTTCCATTCAATGATGGTGCGGTCGGAGAGACTTGAACTCTCACACCTCTCGGCGCCAGAACCTAAAT